>NZ_JBIVVI010000074.1:0-14501 GCF_044757675.1 Kitasatospora sp. NPDC091257 | reverse complement strand
GGCGCGGGGGAGGGTCAGCCCCAGAGACCGCCCCGGGCGATGCCGAGGTAGAAGCCGAGCGCGGCGGCGCCGAGCGAGACCATCAGGACGAAGCGCTCGGCGGTGGTGACCGAGACGAACATGCCCCACAGGCCCGTGACGATGCCGAACAGGCCGGTCCACGAGGTCAGCAGGTGCAGGTTGTGGAAGAACGAGGTGGTGAACGCGATCACGCCCAGCAGGGCGGTGACGCCCACCAGGGTGTTCTCGCGGGGGTGCGGGTGGCCGTCGGTGTTCAGCGTGAGGGCGGGCATGCGGTGGACGGACTGGGCCATGGGTCCCACCTCCTGGCGTGGAGACGAACGGGCAGGAATCCCGTTCCGTCCAGATTGCGGTGCTTGGGTCGCTCTCACAACCCCTATGCGTTTTGTTCGGCCGTCCGGGTGCAGGTAGGCTGTGCCGTCTGCACTGGTGTAGTTGTGCCCCCTTTGCGTCCGCTTCCGGGCGACGACCACTTTCGGGTGGAGCAGGGGGCCGACTGTCCGACCCGGCCGCTACGGTGGGCCGGAGTCGTCACTGCTCCGGTGCCGACGCTACGCACAACCCTCCTGCCACGGAGAGACCGTGGCCGCTGAGTCCAAAGGAGGTGGGTTACTCATGCGTCACTACGAGCTGATGGTCATCCTCGACCCCTCGGTCGAGGAGCGCGCTGTCTCCCCCCTGATCGAGAGCTTCCTCGCTGTCGTCCGCAACGCGGGTGGCAAGGTGGAGAAGGTCGACACCTGGGGTCGCCGCCGTCTGGCTTACGAGATCAACAAGCAGTCCGAGGGCATCTACTCGGTCATCGACCTCAAGGCCACGCCTGAGGTCGTCAAGGAGCTCGACCGCCAGCTGGGCCTGAGCGAGTCGGTTCTGCGGACCAAGGTCCTGCGCCCGGACACCCACTGAGCCACCTCTGAGGCCTTCGGGTCTCGGGTAGCTCGCGTCCGCTGTTTCACGTGAAACAGCGGCGAACGGACATCTTCCCGAGAGGTCATCACCACCATGGCAGGCGAGACCGTCATCACCCTCGTCGGCAATCTCGTCGACGACCCCGAGCTGCGCTTCACCCCGTCGGGTGCGGCGGTCGCGAAGTTCCGCATCGCGTCCACCCCCCGCACCTTCGACCGTCAGACGAACGAGTGGAAGGACGGCGAGAGCCTCTTCCTCACGTGCAACGTCTGGCGGCAGCCGGCGGAGAACGTGGCCGAGTCGCTGCAGCGCGGCATGCGCGTCATCGTGCAGGGCCGACTGCGCCAGCGGTCTTACGAGACCAAGGAAGGCGAGAAGCGGACGGTCTTCGAGGTCGAGGTCGACGAGGTCGGTCCGAGCCTGCGTTCGGCGACCGCCAAGGTCACCCGGGCGAACCGGTCCGGCGGCCCCGGTGGCGGCTTCGGCGGCCAGCAGGGCGGCGGCAACTGGGGTGGAAACTCCGGTGGCGGCCAGCAGGGCGGCGGCAACTGGGGTGGAAACTCCGGTGGCGGCCAGTCCGGTCCCTCCGACGACCCCTGGGCCTCCAGCGCCCCGTCCGGTGGAAACCAGGGCGGCGGCTGGGGTGCCCCGTCCGGTGGTAGCGGTTTCTCGGAAGAGCCCCCGTTCTAAGAGCTGACAGATTTCGTGCGGCCCGGCGGCCGGCGTCCCCGGACGCCCGCCGGGCCGTGAACCCCAAATGGAGCACACAATGGCGAAGCCGCCTGCTCGCAAGCCGAAGAAGAAGGTTTGCGTCTTCTGCAAGGACAAGGTCAACTACGTTGACTACAAGGACACGAACCTGCTGCGGAAGTACATCTCCGACCGCGGCAAGATCCGTGCCCGTCGGGTGACCGGCAACTGCACCCAGCACCAGCGTGACGTCGCCACGGCCGTGAAGAACAGCCGTGAGATGGCGCTGCTGCCCTACACCAGCACCGCGCGCTAAGAGAGGGTGACCAAGTAATGAAGATCATCCTCACGCACGAGGTGCCGGGTCTCGGCTCCGCCGGCGAGGTCGTCGAGGTCAAGGACGGCTACGCCCGCAACTACCTGGTCCCGCGTGGCTTCGCCATCCGCTGGACCAAGGGTGGTCAGAAGGACGTCGACGCCATCCGTCGCGCCCGGAAGATCCACGCCATCCAGACCCTTGAGGCCGCCAACGAGGTCAAGGGTCAGCTCGAGGGCGTCCAGGTCAAGCTGGCCGTCCGCTCGGGCGAGGCCGGCCGTCTGTTCGGCTCGGTGACCCAGTCCGACGTCGTCGAGGCCATCAAGGCCGCCGGCGGCCCGGCTGTGGACAAGCGCGCCGTCGCGATCGGCTCGCCGATCAAGACCGTGGGCTCCCACAAGGTCTCGGTCAAGCTGCACTCGGACGTCGTGGCCAACCTCGACGTCGCCGTCGTGGCTGCCTGAGCTCCGTAGCCAAGGCCCGAGGGCCGGACTCCTCCGGGAGTCCGGCCCTCGGTCATTTCCGGACGGGACCCCCGCGGGAGTCCCGTCCGGAGGCGTTTCAGCCGCGCACCGCCCCGGTGACCAGCCACTTGCCGCCGCGGGCGCGCCAGGCCAGGAAGCCGGCCCGCAGCAGCATGAACAGGTTCATCGCCCACCAGAGCCCGGCCAGTCCCGTGCCGGTGGCCGGGACCGCCAGGGCCACCGGGACGAACACCGCCAGGGTCGCGAGCCCCGCCCACGCCAGGTACGGCCCGTCCCCGGCGCCCATCAGCACTCCGTCCAGCACGAAGACCAGGCCGGCCACCGGCTGGGTGAGCGCGAGCAGCAGCAGGGCGGTGCCCAGCTGGGCCCGGACGGCCGGATCGGGCGTGAACAGCGGGACGTACAGCGGGCGGGCGAGCACCACCAGCAGGCCGAGCACCAGCCCGGAGACGATGCCCCACTCGACCATCCGCCGGGTGGCGGCCCGGGCGCCGGGGGCGTCCGAGGCACCCAGGTAGCGGCCGATGATGGCCTGGCCGGCGATCGCGATGGCGTCCAGCGCGAAGGCCAGGAAGTTGAACAGCGTCATGGTGATCTGGTGGGCGGCCACCTGGTCGTCGCCGAGCCGGGCGGCCACCGCGGTGGCGGTCATCAGCACCGCGCGCAGGCTGACCGTCCGGACCAGCAGCGGGCCGCCGGCCCTGGCGCCGGCCCGGATGCCCGCCGTGTCCGGCCGCAGCGAGGCCCCTTCCCGGCGGGCGCCGCGGACCACCACGACCAGGTAGGCGGCGGCCATCCCGGTCTGGGCGAGCACGGTGCCCCAGGCCGACCCGGCCACCCCGAGTCCGGCGCCGTACACCAGGCCGACGTTCAGGCCGATGTTGGCGGCGAAGCCCGCGACGGCCACCACCAGCGGTGTGCGGGTGTCCTGGAGCCCGCGCAGCACACCGGTGGCGGCCAGCACCATGAGCATCGCCGGGATGCCCAGGGAGCTGATCCGCAGGTACGTCACCGCGTGCGGCGCGGCGGTCGCCGAGGCGCCCAGCACGTCGGCCGCCCAGGGGGCCAGCAGCAGGGTGAGGAGCACGACCGGGACGGCCAGGCCCAGGGCGAGCCAGATGCCGTCGATGCCCTGCTGCACGGCGCCCCGGCGGTCTCCGGCGCCGATCCGGCGGGCGACTGCCGCGGTGGTGGCGTAGGCGAGGAAGACGAACACGCCGGTCGCGGTGGAGAGCGCGGCGGAGGCGACGCCCACCCCGGCCAGCTGGGGGGTGCCGAGGTGGCCGACGATCGCCGAGTCGGCCATCAGGAAGAGCGGTTCGGCGACGAGCGCGCCGAAGGCCGGGACGGCCAGGGCGAGGATCTCCCGGTCGTGCCGGCGTCGCGAGGGGGCCGGGGCCGGGGTCGTGGGCGAGGCGGTCATGGGCTCCAGGCTACTCATCCACAGGTAATGGATGTCAGTGCTATGTGACCATTACTCGAAATCTTGAGCGGTGCGGTTCGCCCGCTCTGTGCCCACAGCCGTTCGGAGGTGTGTGAAGAATTTCTCATGCACAGGCCCGGAACGAGGTAATCCCAGGTCAACAGGTTGACGGTGGATCGATGGTCCGGTTATCCACAGGAACGTCCACAGGGGTGTCCACAGCTTTGCGGCAGTTCTCCACAGGAGAGGGCCGGTCATCCACACCCCCTGTGGATAACCGCCTTGGCGCAACGGCGTCCGGCGCCTTAGCGTGGGCCCTCCGCCCGACACTCCCGCCGCACCGGCGTCCGATTTGTCGGAGCCGTGGCGTACAAAGAGGAGCGGATCCGCTCCACCCAGCCACCGGCAAGCCCGCTCCAACTTCGCACCACTCGCTGATCGGGGAACACGCGTGACCGGCCCCCAGTACGACGACCACGACGCCCCGCCGCCGGAGGAGGACTGGCAGACCGCCGAGGACCCCTTCCCGGCCGGCGCCTTCGACGACGCGCCCTTCCCGGACGGCCCGGGGGACCGGCTGCCGGTCTCGCGCGGCCGCGGCGAGGGACGTCAGGGCGGTGGCCGCGACGGCTTCCAGAAGGGCGGCTTCCAGAAGGGCGGCAAGGGCGGCCGGTCGGAGGGCGGCCGGCAGCGCCGGGACGAGGGCGACGGCGACGGCGGGGCGGACGGCTTCGAGCGCGTTCCGCCGCAGGACCTGGCCGCCGAGCAGTCCGTCCTGGGCGGCATGCTGCTCTCCAAGGACGCCATCGCCGACGTGGTCGAGGTGCTCAAGCCGGCCGACTACTACCGGCCCGCGCACGAGATGGTGCACGGCGCGATCCTCGACCTCTACGCCCGCGGCGAGCCGGCCGACCCGATCACCGTGGCCGGCGAGCTGACCAAGCGCGGCGAGCTCCAGCGGGTCGGCGGCGCCTCGTACCTGCACACCCTGGTCAACTCCGTCCCGACCGCGGCCAACGCCGAGTACTACGCCCAGATCGTGCACGAGCGCGCGGTGCTGCGCCGGCTGGTCGAGGCGGGCACCCGGATCGCCGGCATGGGCTACGCGGCCGAGGGCGACGTGGACGAGATCGTCAACGCCGCCCAGGCGGAGATCTACGCCGTCACCGAGCAGCGCACCAGCGAGGACTACGCGCCGCTCGCCGACATCATGGAGGGCGCCCTCGACGAGATCGAGGCGATCGGCTCCCGGCAGGGCCAGATGTCCGGCGTGCCGACCGGCTTCGCCGACTTCGACCAGCTCACCAACGGGCTGCACCCGGGCCAGATGATCGTCATCGCGGCCCGTCCCGCGATGGGCAAGTCCACCCTCGCGCTGGACTTCGCGCGGGCCTGCTCGATCCAGCACAAGCTGCCGAGCGTCATCTTCTCGCTCGAAATGGGCCGCAACGAGATCGCCATGCGCCTGCTCTCCGCCGAGGCGCGGGTGGCGCTGCACCACATGCGCTCCGGGAACATGACGGACGACGACTGGACGCGGGTGGCCCGCCGGATGCCCGACGTCAGCGAGGCACCACTGTTCATCGACGACTCGCCGAACCTGTCGATGATGGAGATCCGGGCCAAGTGCCGTCGGCTGAAGCAGCGCAACGACATCAAACTGGTCGTCATCGACTACCTCCAGCTGATGCAGTCCGGCGGCTCCCGGCGGGCCGAGAACCGTCAGCAGGAGGTCTCGGACATGTCCCGTAACCTCAAGCTGCTGGCCAAGGAGCTGGAAGTCCCGGTCATCGCGCTGTCCCAGCTGAACCGTGGCCCCGAGCAGCGCACCGACAAGCGGCCGATGGTCTCCGACCTCCGCGAGTCCGGCTCGATCGAGCAGGACGCCGACATGGTCATCCTGCTGCACCGCGAGGACGCCTACGAGAAGGAGTCCCCGCGCGCGGGCGAGGCCGACCTGATCGTCGCCAAGCACCGAAACGGTCCGACCGCGACCATCACGGTGGCCTTCCAGGGCCACTACTCGCGCTTCGTCGACATGACCCGGGACTGACCCGGAGCGCGCAGGGGGGCCGGTCAGACGGTGACGGTGGCGCGGAACAGCGTGCTGCCGGTGCCGCGGAGGCGGGTCGGGGTGCCGGTGGCGGGGAGGAAGGCGCACTGGCCGCGGGCCAGGTCCAGGACGGTGCCGTCGGCGGCGGTCAGGCGGGTGGCGCCCTCGGTGCAGAACAGGATCTGCGGGGTGCGGCCGTCGATCCCGCGCTCCGTGCCGTCCAGGACGAAGCGGGAGAGCCGGAACTCGTCGATCGGGACGGGGTAGAGCTCCTCGCCCGGGGTGCCCGGCACCGGGGCCGGTTCCAGCACCTCGGGGGCGCCGGCCTCGAAGACCACGACCTCCAGCAGCTCCGGCACGTCGATGTGCTTCGGGGTGAGGCCGGCCCGCAGCACGTTGTCGGAGTTGGCCTGGAGCTCCACGCAGACGCCGGACAGGTAGGCGTGCGGCACCCCGGCGCCCAGGTAGAGCGCCTGGCCGGCCCGCAACCGGACGTGGTTGAGCAGCATGCCGGCGATCACGCCGCGGTCGTCCGGGAAGTCCTCGGCGATCCGGGCGTACGGGGCGTACTCCCCGTCGGGGTCGGTCAGCGCCAGCACCTCGACGGTCCGCCGGACGGTCTCCCCGTCCAGCGAGAGGGCGGCGGTCAGGGCACCGCGCAGCGCCTCGGACTCGTCCTCCGCGGCCAGCCGCTCGATCACGGGGGCGAGCCCGGGCACCGCGAGTCCGGTCAGCAGCCGGGCCGCCCCGGCGGGCCGGCGGAAGCCGCACAGGCCCTCGAAATCGCCCAGCGCGCAGACCATCTCGGGCTTGTGGTTGGCGTCCCGGTAGTTGCGCTCGGGGGCGTCCAGGGGGATCCCGAGGGCGTTCTCGGCGGCGAAGCCGGCCCGGGCCTGGTCGAGGGTGGGGTGGGCCTGGATGGACAGCGGGATGCCCGCGGCCAGGACCTTGAAGAGGAACGGCAGGGCCGGGCCGAACCTGGCGACGCTCGCGGCGCCCAGTTCGCCCTCGGGGTCGGCGGCGATCAGCTCGTCCAGCCGGCGCGGGCCCTCGCCGCGGTCGGCGCGCGACGGTGCCCCGGGGTGGGCGCCCATCCACAGCTCGGCCTGCGGTTCACCGGTCGGCCGCTGCCCGAGCAGCTCGGGCCGGGCGGTGAGCGACCCCCAGGCGTACGGGCGGACGGTGTTGACGAGCCTGTCCATGCGCGCGGTCCTACTCCTTCGCTGTCTGGGCGGCCCCGGATGTCCCGAGTCCGGATCGCCGGGATGGTCCCGGCGGTGCGGGCGGTCCGGGCACGGGCAAGGGAAACGACCCTAGCCGACCGGTGTCACCCAACGGGAAACGGCGGGCATCGGGTGGGAGTGCCACGGTCGGGCGGGTGGTTCCCGGCGCGGTAGTAGGATGCCAGGACGCAGTAGCCTCCGCCCTGCGCGCAGTTCGCCACCGGGTCCTCCCCGGCGGGTTGCCGGCGGAGCCGCGTTCCAGAGTGCGGGCGCCGGTGTTCCGAGACCCCCGCCATCGGCCGAGAGGTTTGTACGTGACCGTGAACCAGCAGAGTTTTGCTGATCTCGGCAAGGTCCTGGTGATCATCCCGACCTACAACGAGGCGGAGAACGTCGAGCGGATCGTCGGCCGGGTCCGTGCCGCCGTGCCCGAGGCGCACGTGCTGGTCGCCGACGACAACAGCCCCGACGGCACCGGCGAACTGGCCGACAAGCTGGCCGTCGAGGACGAGCACGTCCACGTCATGCACCGCAAGGGCAAGGAGGGCCTGGGCGCCGCCTACCTCGCGGGCTTCCGCTGGGGCATCGACAACGGCTACGACGTCCTGGTCGAGATGGACGCGGACGGCTCGCACCAGCCCGAGGAGCTGGACCGGCTCCTGGGCGCGCTGCGCGGCGCCGACCTGGTGCTGGGCTCGCGCTGGGTGCCGGGCGGCCGGGTGGTGAACTGGCCGAAGTCGCGGCTGCTGCTCTCGCGCGGCGGCTCGACCTACTCGCGGCTGATGCTGGGCGTGCCGATCCGGGACGTCACCGGCGGCTACCGGGCGTTCCGCAAGGAGACCCTGCTGGGCCTGGGCATGGACGAGGTCGCCTCGGCCGGGTACTGCTTCCAGGTCGACCTGGCCTGGCGCACGGTGAAGGCCGGGTTCAAGGTCGCCGAGGTGCCGATCACCTTCGTCGAGCGCGAGCTCGGCGCGTCCAAGATGAGCCGCAGCATCGTGGTCGAGGCGCTGTGGCGGGTGACCACCTGGGGCGTCACCGACCGGCTGGCCCGGCTGCGCGGCGCCCAGCGCTGACCGACCGAACAGCCCTCCCCGTGGCCGAAGGGCCCGTCCGCCGGAACCGGTGGACGGGCCCTTCCGCATGTGATCCACCGGGACCTCGTCGCCGACCCGCTCCCGCACCCGGACGTGCACGGCACCGGCGCCGGATCCGCCCCCGCCGAGGCCCGCGGCGCCGAGCGGGCCGCCGCCTTCGCGCCGCGCGGGCAGGTGATGGCCGAGCCGGAGCGGGCCGCCCGCCGGGCCGGGGGACCGGCCGCCCGGAGCGGGGTGTGACGTGGAGCGGAGGCGCGCCCCGCCGGGCGCGCCTTCCGGGCATTCGGCCGCCGGTGCTCCCATGCTGTAGGGCGCAGGACATCCGACCGCCGACCAGAGGGAGCAGCCCGTGACGACGTCCCCGTCCGAGGAGAGCGCCGGCGCGGAGCGTGCCCAGGCCGGGCCGGACCGCTCCGGCGGGCCCGCCGGGCCGGCCGCGGGCGCCGAGCCGCCGGAGGCCGGACAGCCGGCCCGGCCGCTGGAGGTCGCCGTCTTCACCGGCCCCGAGTCGGCCTTCTTCGCCACCTCCACGCTGATCCTCGGCGAGCGGACCGCGATCCTGGTGGACGCCCAGCTGACCCGCAGCGCCGGGCGCGAGCTGGCCGAGTGGGTCGCCGGCAAGGGCAGACGGCTGCTCGCCGTGGTGGTCACCCACCAGCACCCGGACCACTACTTCGGCGCCGAGGAGGTGCTGCGGCTCTTCCCCGACGCGCAGCTGCTGGCCGCCCCGGCCGTGGTCGAGGGCATCCGGCGCACCGTCGCCGCGAAGGTCGCGCAGTGGAAGCCGGTGTACGGCGACGACATCCCGGACCACCCGCTGATCCCCGCCCCGCTGCTGCCGCAGCCGCTGATGCTGGACCGCCAGGTGATCCCCGTGCTGCTGCTCGGCCAGGCCGACTGCGGGGACTCCACGGTCGTCCACGTGCCGAGCGTCCGCACCGTGATCGCCGGGGACTTCGTCCACAACGGCACCCACGTCTGGACCGCCGACACCACCCCGGCCCAGCGCACCACCTGGGGGCACAACCTCGGCCGGATCGCCGACCTCGGCGCGGACCGGGTGATCGCCGGCCACCGCGCCCCGGGCCAGGGCGACGACGCCGCCCGGGTGCTGGCCTTCACCGGCGAGTACCTCCAGGACTTCGACCGGCTGCTGGCCGAGCACCCGGACGACCCGGAGGCGCTGGTCACGGCGATGAACGAGCGGTACGGGGAGCTGACCCTGCCGTCCATCCTGGAGCTGGGCGCGGCGGCCAACACCGCCCGCGCGGCCGGGGCCGCGCCCGGCGCGGACGCCCAGGACGCCCAGGACGCGCAGGAGGGGCCGGAGCGGCCGGAGGACGACGGGACCGCGGCGCGGTAGGGCGGATACTGGCCGCATGACGCCGTACGACGTGATCGTTCCGGCGGGCGGGGCCGCCCGGCGCCTCGGCGGCGCCGACAAACCCGGGCTGACGGTGGGCGAGACCACCCTGCTGGACCGGGTCCTCGCCGCCTGCGCGGGCGCCCGTACCGCCGTCGTGGTCGGCCCGGCCCGGCCGACCGTGCTCGGCGGCGTCCACTGGACCAGGGAGCGGCCGCCCGGCGGCGGGCCGGTGGCCGCCGTCGCGGCCGGGCTCGGCCTGGTCACCGCGGACACCGTGCTGCTGCTCGCCGCGGACCTGCCCTTCCTGGACCGGCGGACGGTGGAACGGCTGGTCGCCGCCCTCGACGGGGCCGGCGCGGCCGCGGACGCCGCCGTGCTGGTCGACGCGGGCGGCCGCGACCAGCCGCTCGCCGCCGCCTACCGCACCGGCCCGCTGCGCGCCGCGCTGGCCGCGCTCGGCGATCCGGCCGACCAGCCGCTGCGCCGCCTGGTCGGCGGGCTGGCCCGGCTGCGGGTGGCCGACACCGACAACGTCGCCTACGACTGCGACACCTGGGAGGACCTGGAGCAGGCCCGCGAGCGCGACCGGACGTGACCCCCACCGGCACCGTCACCGGCGTGTGAGCGAAACGACGCGCGCCGCACACGGGGCGAACACCTCGGCGAACCGGCCATCGGGCAGCATGGGCGCATGGAGCGCACGCTGGATGACTGGATCGCCGAGGTCAAGGCCGACCTGGGCATCGACCTGGACGTCGACGTCCGTGGTCTGCTCGACACGGCCCGGGTGGTCGCGCACGGAGTGGCCCGGCCGGCCGCACCGCTGACCGCCTTCCTGATCGGCTACGCGGCCGCCCGGCAGGGCGGCGGGGCGCAGGCCGTCGCCGAGGCGGCCCGGCGGACCGAGGCGCTCGCCGAGCGCTGGGGCGCCGCCGAGCGGCCGGACGAGTCGTGAGCGCGGTCGGACAGTCCACCGTGGCCGCACCGTCCACCGGCCCCGGCGTGCTGAGCTGGCCCCGGGCCCGGGAGACCGCGCGCCGGGCCGGGCTGCGCCCGCTGCCCGGGGTCCGGGCCCCACTGGCCGAGGCGCTCGGCCGCACCCTCGCCGAGCCGCTCTCCGCGCTGACCGACCTGCCGGCCTTCGACACCTCAGCGATGGACGGCTGGGCGGTCGCCGGCCCCGGTCCGTGGCGGGTCGCCGGCCGGGTGCTGGCCGGCCGGGCCGAACCGGCCGCGCTGGCCGACGGCACCGCCGTGGAGATCGCCACCGGCGCCCAACTCCCGCCCGGAGCCACCGCCGTACTGCGCCGTGAGCACGGGCGGACGGACGGCGTGCTGCTGCACGACCGCGGCCCGCAGCCGCTGACCACCGGCCAGGACGTCCGCCCGCGCGGCCAGGAGTGCCGCCGGGGCGAGGAGTTGCTGCCGTCCGGCGTTCCGGTCGGGCCGGCCGTGCTCGGCCTGGCCGCCGCCTGCGGCCACGACCGGCTGTCGGTCCACCGCCGCCCGGAGGTCCAACTGCTCGTCCTGGGCGACGAGTTGCTCACTGCCGGGGTGCCCGGGCCGGGGCTGGTCCGGGACGCGCTCGGGCCGCTGCTGCCGCCCTGGCTGCGGGCGGCCGGCGCCGACCCGGCCGAAGTGGGGTACGTCCGGGACGACTTCGGGCTGCTCCGGGACGCGCTGCGGCACTCCACCGCGGACCTCGTGGTCACCACCGGCGGAACGGCCGCCGGGCCGGTCGACTTCCTGCACCGGGCGCTCGCCGACGTCGGCGCCCGGCTGCTGGTGGACGGCGTCGCCGTCCGGCCGGGCCACCCCATGCTGCTGGCCGAACTCCCCGGCGGACGCCACTTGGTGGGCCTGCCCGGCAACCCGCTGGCCGCCGTCGCCGGGACGGTCACCCTCGCCCTGCCGTTGCTGCACGCCCGCAGCGGACGGACCGTCGGCGCCCCCGTCCTCGCCCCGGCCGCGGCGGCCCTGCCCGGGCACCGGACGGACACCCGGCTCCACCCGGTCCGGCGGACCGCCGAGGGCGTCCTGCCGCTGCCCTTCGACGGACCGGCGATGCTGCGCGGGCTCGCCCGGGCCGAGGCGCTGGCCGTGGTGCCGCCCGGCGGGGCGGCGGCGGGGGAGCCGGTCGAACTCCTGGAGGTGCCGTGAACCGATTCCGACGCAACCTGGCCCCGGGGACGGAGCCGTGGGCGGACGCCGGGATCGTGCTGCCCGCCCGGCGGGCCGATCCCGCCGTCCGGCAGGTCGGCTTCCGGCTGCTGCTGGCGCTCGCCGTCCTGGTCGCCACCTCGTTCATCGTCTACCTGGACCGGGCCGGCTACAACGACAACGCCGGGGGCGAGCTCAGCTTCCTGGACGCGGCGTACTACGCCACGGTGACGCTCTCCACCACCGGGTACGGCGACATCACCCCGTTCAGCGACAGCGCCCGGCTCACCAACATCTTCGTGATCACCCCGCTGCGCGTGGTGTTCCTGATCATCCTGGTCGGCACCACCCTGGAGGTGCTCACCGAACGGACCCGCCTGCAATGGCGGTTGAACCGCTGGAGGTCCACCGTGCGCGAGCACACCGTCGTCATCGGCTACGGGACGAAGGGCCGCAGCGCCGTCGACACCCTGCTCGGACAGGGGGTGAAGAAGGAGGAGATCGTCGTCGTCGACCCGCAGCGCAAGGTGATCGACCACGCCGCCCAGCACGGCCTGGTCGGGGTGGTCGGCGACGCCACCCGCACCGACACCCTGGTGCGCGCCGCGCTGCCCACCGCCGCCCGGGTGGTGGTCGCACCGGAGCGGGACGACACCGCCGTGCTGATCACGCTGACGGCCCGGCAGCTGAACAAGACCGCCACCGTGGTCGCCGCCGTCCGGGAGGACGAGAACGCGCCGCTGCTGCGGCAGAGCGGGGCCGACGTCGTGGTCACCAGCTCCAGCTCGGCCGGACGGCTGCTCGGGATGTCGATGCTCAGCCCGCACGCCGGGGCGGTGATGGAGGACCTGCTGACGTACGGCAACGGGCTGGACGTGGTGGAGCGCCCGGTCACCCGGGCGGAGGCCGGGCACAGCCCGCGCGAGTGCGCGGACCTGGTGGTCGCGGTGGTCCGGGGCCGACGGGTGCTCAACTACACCGAGCCGGAGGCCGCCGTGCTCCAGCTCACCGACCGGGTGATCGTCATCAAGTCCAGTACGGTCCCGCCGACCGGCTGAGCCGTAGCGCGCAACCGCCCCGGCCCCGCAGTAGGTTCGGGGCATGCATGCGATGACGATTCCCGTACCCGGAGGTCCCGAGGCACTGGTGTGGGCCGAGGTGTCCGACCCGGTGCCCGCCGAGGGCGAGGTCCTGGTCGAAGTGGCGGCCACCGCCGTCAACCGTGCCGACCTGCTCCAGCGGCAGGGCTTCTACAACCCGCCGCCCGGCGCCTCGCCCTACCCGGGGCTGGAGTGCGCCGGGCGGATCGTCGCGCTCGGCCCCGGGGTGTCCGGCTGGGCGGTCGGCGACGAGGTGTGCGCCCTGCTGTCCGGCGGCGGCTACGCGCAGCGGGTCGCGGTGCCCACCGGGCAGCTGCTGCCGCTGCCCGCGGGGCTGTCCGTCGAGCAGGCCGCGGCGCTGCCCGAGGTCGCCTGCACGGTGTGGTCCAACGTCTTCCTCACCGCGCACCTGCGGCCCGGCGAGACGGTGCTGCTGCACGGCGGCGCGAGCGGGATCGGCACGATGGCGATCCAGCTGGCCAAGGCGGTCGGCGCGCGGGTCGCGGTCACGGCGGGCAGCCGGGAGAAGCTGGCGCGCTGCGCAGAGCTGGGCGCGGACATCCTGATCGACTACCGCGAGCAGGACTTCGTCGAGGCGCTCCGGGAGGCCACCGGCGGGGCCGGGGCGGACGTGATCCTGGACATCATGGGCGCCAAGTACCTCCAGCGGAACGTGGACGCGCTGGCGGTCAACGGGCGACTGGTGATCATCGGACTCCAGGGCGGGGTGAAGGGCGAGCTCGACCTCAACGCGCTGCTGCGCAAGCGCGGCGCGGTGATCGCCACCAACCTGCGCGGGCGGCCGCTGGCGGAGAAGGCGGCGATCGTCGCGGCGGTGCGGGAGCACGTGTGGCCGCTGGTCGAGTCCGGGGTGGTGCAGCCGGTGGTGGACCGGGTGCTGCCGCTGGCCGACGTGGCCGAGGCGCACCGGGTGCTGGAGCGCGGGGAGCAGGTCGGGAAGGTCGTGCTGCGGGCCTGAGAAGGGGGCGGCCCGGCGGCGGGGCGACGGCAGGCAGGGCGTGAAATCGCCCGAAATGCCGTAGCGCCGGGGGCGTGGGAATCTGGTCCGGAGCAGTCCCGCCGCCGATCCCGCCCCCGGGCGCCGTCGGCCGTCGGAAGGACTCCGACCGTGGCCGCATCACCGCACGCATCCCTCGGGCCGCTGCCCGTCGCGCCGCACCACCGTCGTACTTCCCGCCGCTCCCCGGGCCGTGTCCAGCGGCTGGTCGCGGCGGCCGTGCTGGGGCTCGCGCTCCCACTGGCCGCCGCCTCGGCGGCGATGGCACTGCCCTCGTCCGCGGTGCTGTCCCCGCCGGAGGCCGCTCCCTCGCCGGAGGCGGGGGCGAGCGCCGGGCAGGGCGGGGAACCGGACACCTCCGGGCCGGTGGCCGCGCCGCGGCGACGGCCGGTGCCGCACCCGCATCCGAAGCCGAAGCCGGACGGCGACCTCCCGCAGGCCCACCGGCACCACCCGGCCTCGCTGCCCGAGCGCTCCGACGCCGCCGTGGAGCAGGCACCCGAGCAGGCCGTCGAGCAGGCGCCCGAGCAGGCTCCGGAGCAGGCGCCCGAGCAGGCGCCCGAGCAGGCTCCGGAGCAGGCCCCGGAACAGAACCCGGAGCAGGCCCCCGAGCAGGCCGCCGAGCAGGCCCCGGAGCAGG
>NZ_JBIVVI010000073.1:0-14529 GCF_044757675.1 Kitasatospora sp. NPDC091257 | reverse complement strand
GGTGCTGACGTCGGTCAGCACCCGGGGCACCAGGCCCACCCGGTCGAAGGCGGCCCGGTTGGCGGCGAGGGTCAGTTCGCGTTCCGCGCCGCCCTCCAGCCACTCCCAGACCTCGGGCGCGAGCGCGGCCCGGGCCCGGTCGGCGTACTCCGCGACGGACAGCACCGGGCGCCCGGCGGCCGGGCCGGCCGGTGGAACGCTTCGGACGGACGCGCTCATCCGGCCACTTCGCCGGCGTTGCGCTGCAGCTCCACGGCCTCGTAGAGGGCGCGGATGTTGTTGCTGCCGAAGTTGCGGGCCCGGATGCGCTCGATCACCTCGAAGAAGTAGGTGTTCCGCGGGTGCTGGGAGCGGGTGAAGATCTGGAACAGCTGGCCGTCGTGGTCCTGGTCGACCAGCAGGTTCAGCTCGCGCAGCTGCTCGAAGGAGTGCCGCAGCGGCGTCAGGCGGTCGGGCAGCGCGTCGTAGTAGGTCTGCGGGGTGCGCAGGAACGGCACGCCGCGCTCGGCCATGGTGGCGACGGAGTGCACCGCGTCCTCGGCGGCGAAGGCGACGTGCTGGACCCCGGCGCCGCCGTGGCCGGCCAGGAAGGAGGCGATCTGGCCGCCCGCGTCCGCGGTGAGCGGCTCGATCAGGGTGAGGGTGACGCTGCGGTCGGCGCTCTGCACGACGGCCGAGTCCATGCCGAGCGTGCCGACCTCGACCCGCTCCTCGAAGATCGTCCGGAAGCCGAAGACCTCGCGGTAGCGGTGCTCGGTCTTGCGCAGCTCGCCGAACGGGATCAGGACCGCGAAGTGGTCGACGGAGTGCAGGCCGACCTCGCCCTCGCCGGTCAGCGCGGCCGGGTCCGGCAGGCCGGGGATGCGGCCGGCGGGGACCTCGGGGCCGCGCTCGACCAGGGTGTGCACCACGTCGCCGAAGGCGTCGACCACCGCGGTGACGCAGCCGTCCGCGGCCTGCGGCTCGCGCAGGGCGGCGGCGCCGCGGGCGGTCAGCGTGCGGAACGCGTCGGTGGCGTCCGGCACCCGCAGGCCGAGGGCGCCCACGCCGTCGCCGTGGCGCTCCAGGTAGTCGGTGGCGGGGTGGCCGGCGGCCAGCGGCTGGGTGATCAGCAGCCGGATGCCGGACTGGCCGACCAGCGCGGACAGGCAGCGCTCGGCGATGTCGCCGCGCTCGGTCGGCGGGACGAGCAGCTCGAAACCGTACTCCGTGGTCAGCTTGGCGGTCTCGGCGCCCAGGTCGGCCACGTAGAACTCGACGTGGTCCAGCTCGACGGGGATCGGGGTGACGGCGGGCGAGGAACGGTCGGTCATCTGAGGAGCTCTCTCGTGAGGAGGAACGGGAGGGTGCTGAGGGGCGATCGGGCGGGCGGACGTGCTCGGCGGTGCGGGTGCGCGCGGCGGTGGTGCGGGAGTTCGGGTGGTGCGGGCGTTCGGGAGGGTGCGACGTTCACGTGGTGCGGAGTTCGGGCGGGCGGGCCGGTGGGCCCGCCGGGGCCGGTCAGGTGGGCTGGAGGTCCTTGGCGTCCTCCGGATCGGCCGGGCCGTCGCCCTCGGACGCGTCCTCGGGCTCCGGCGGCTCCGTCGGGGCCTCCGGCTTGCCGATCAGGTGGGCGGCCGCGAGCAGCGCGCCGACCACCATCACGCCCAGCACCACCCGGAAGTCCAGGGCGGCCACCAGACCGGAGCCGACACCCACGGCCAGCGCCTGCGGCGCGGTGAGCGAGAGGTTGACGGCCGCCTGGGCGCGCCCCATCAGCTGCGGCGGGGTGGACGCCTGGGCGGCGGTGGCGAGCCCGACCAGGGCGGCCGGGATGCCCGCGCCCGCGATCACCAGGCCGGCCGACACCACGTACAGCGACGGGGCCAGCAGCAGGACGATGCCGAGGCCGAACACCGCCGATCCCGCCATGACCGTCCGTCGCGGTCCGAGCCGGCCGATCAGCAGGCCGCCGACCACCGAGCCGACCAGCGCGCCGACCGCCTCGGTGGTCTCCAGGACGCCGAGGAACTGCGGCGAGCGGTGCAGCCCGTGCTGGGTCAGCGCGAACAGCACCGGCTGGAGCAGGCTCAGCACGAAGCCGGCGCCGGCGGTGGCCACCACCAGCGGCCGCAGCCCGACCGAACCGCGCAGGTGGACGAAGCCCGCCAGCACCTCGGTGCGCCAACGCAGGCCCGAGGGCTCCGGCTTGACCTCCGCCACCCGCAGGGTGAGGAAGCTCAGTGCCGCCAGCAGCAGCACGGCGAGGTCGGCCACGGCCACCACGTGCCCGCCGAACCAGCCGTAGAGCCCGGAGCCGAGCAGCGGTGCCACCAGCGTGGTGCCCGCCCGGGCGCTCTGGGTCAGTCCGGCCGCCGCGCCGAAGTCCTGACGCTCCGTCAGGATGCTGCGCAGCAGCGCGCTCTGCGCCGGGGCCAGGACGGCCCCGGCCAGACCGCAGACCGTGGCGGTGCAGTAGATGATCCAGACCGTGTCCCGGCCGTCGACCAGCAGCAGCGGCAGCAGCGACACCGCCACCGCCAGGTTGACCCCGACCAGCAGCGGCTTGCGCCGGACCCGGTCGGCGAGCAGGCCGCCGAGCGGCAGCAGCAGCAGGGGCGCGGAGAAGCAGAACAGCACCAGGCCGGCGGCGGAGTTGCTGCCGGTCAGCACCTTGGCCCAGATGCCGAGGGCGATGGAGAGGGCGCTGTCACCGAGGACGGACAGGGTCTGCCCGGCGAGGTAGCGCCGGAACTCCGGGCGGGCCAACAGCGGGTGCATGGCGGTTCCTTCGCTGCGCCGACGGCGCTTCGGGGTGTGCGGGGGTGTGCGGTGGAACGGGGTGGTGCGGGGGCCGTGCGGTGGTGCGGTGGAACAGGGCCGTGCGGTGGAACAGGGCCGTGCGGTGGAACAGAGCCGTGCGGTGGTGCGCCGGTGCCGGGGCGCCCGCCGGCGCCCCGGGTGCCCGGGGTGCGCCCTGACGCACGCGGGGTGCTCAGGGCGCCGGGCGGTTCAGGGCGCGACGGGGTGGGCCGGGGCGAGCGGTGCGACGGCGGCGAAACCCTCGATCACCGCGTCGTTGGCGTCCTTCTCGCCGATGGCGACCCGGATGCCCCGGCCGGGGTAGTACCGGACGGCGACGCCCAGGCGCTCCAGCTCCGCGCGCAGCGGGAGCTGGTCGCCGGGGGCGTCGACCCACAGGAAGTTGGTGACGCTGGGCGCCACCGTCCAGCCGAGCCGCAGCAGTTCGGCCTCGGTGCGCTCCCGCTCCGCGGCGATCTCGGCGATCCGGCGCGCCATCTCGTCCTCGGCGGCGACGGCCGCGAGCAGGCCCGCCTCCTGGAGCCGGTTCACCGCGTACGGCACCTGGTGGTCCCGCACCCGCCGGGCCACCGACTCCTCCGCCAGCGCGTAGCCGATCCGCAGCGCGGCGATGCCGTGGGACTTGGACAGGGTGCGCAGCACCACCAGGTTCGGCCACTCGGCGATCCGGGCCGGCACGTCCGGGGCCTGCCAGTCCCGGGCGAAGTCGACGTAGGCCTCGTCGAGCAGGATCAGCGCGGTGGACGGCACCCGGCGGAAGAACTCCGTCAGCTCGGCCCAGGAGTAGACCGTGCCGGTCGGGTTGTGCGGGTTGCACAGCACGACGATCCGGGTGCGCTCGTCCATCCGCTCGGCCATCGCCACCAGGTCGTGCCGGGCGTCGGGGCCGAGCGGGACCGGCCGGGCCTCGGCCCGGGCGATCTCGCAGAACAGCGGGTACGCGTCGAAGCAGGGATCCGAGTGCACCACGTTGTCGCCGGGCTCGACCACCGTGTGGAAGAGGTCCAGCGCCACGCCCGCCGAGCCGTGGCCGACCACGACCTGGCCGGCCGGGACGCCCTGCCAGTCGGCGACGATCCCGGCGATCCGCTCCGGCCGGAAGTCCGGGTAGCGGTGCAGGTCGGCACTGGCCCCGGCCAGCGCGGCCAGCACCGACGGCAGCGGCGGGTACGGGTGCTCGTTCTGTGCCAGCAGGTGTCTGGCGGTCGACGGGGCGGCCATCAGTCGGCCTGGAGGACGTAGAGCCAGGAGTGCGGGGTGGCCAGCGCCTCGACGCGGTCGATCCGCAGGCCGGCGTCGGTGAAGAGGGTCTCGTAGGTGGCCTTGGTGTGCAGCGGGACGCCCATCATCGCGTGCGCCAGCTCGAAGCCGACCGAGAAGACCGGCTGGGCGCCGTCGGAGGTGCCCGGGTCGCGCAGCATGGTGTCGCCGAGGACGAAGGTGCGGGCCTTCGGGAAGGCCTCCCGCATCCGGGTGAAGATCGAGGAGCGGGTGGCCGGGTCGGCCAGCAGGTCGTGCAGCAGGAAGAAGCTCATCACGGTGTCGACCTCGGCCACCTCGGCGGCCTCGGCGTCGTTGTCGATCTGGGTGCCGAGCAGGCCCAGGACGTCGGCGCGGACGGCGGTGACCCGGTCCTGCATGCCGGCCTCGACGATGTCGCGGCGGGCGATGTCGGTGGCCGGGCGGCTGATGTCGATGCCCAGGCCCCGGGTGCCCTCGCGCTGCGAGACCACGCGGCGCACCCGGGCGGAGGTGCCGGAACCCAGGTCGGCGATGGTGCGGAAGTCGATCCCGTTGAGCACGTCGGTCAGCTGCGCGGCGAACAGCGACTGGTCGCACTGGGCGGAGCCGAGGGCGACCATCGCCTCGTCGCGGAAGACGTCCTGGTCGTAGCGGTGGGTGCCGGCGCTCAGGTGGCCGGCGCGGCCGAACACGTCGTGGTAGCCGCCGACGGCCCAGGTGAAGTAGCCGCGCGCGGCGGCGATCTCCAGGCCCGCCTCGGTGGGCAGGTAGGCGTCGCCGTCGGCCTTGAGGTAGCCGTAGTCGGCGGCGGCGCGCAGCACGGCCTCGGTGCGGGCGGTGTCGCCGGCCCGGGCGGTGGCCTCGGCGGCCGAGAGCGGCTCGCCGCGCCCGATCGTCTCCAGCAGGCCGATCCGGTCCAGCGCGAAGATCACGTTGGCGGCGATGAAGCCGTTGTAGGCGTCGGTCGAGGTGATCGGCGACGGGGTGATGCCACGCCAGGTGTCGGGGATGGCCGCAGTGGTCATGGTGGTGTCCGTTTCTCCGTGGGCGGGCCGGGTGCGGCCCGCGTGGTGTGCGCAGGTCGGTCGCCTGCGGTCGGTAGGGGTGTCGAGTCGGTGGTGCGGGCGGGTCAGGGAGTCAGGTGGGCGGCGAGCACCGGGCCGATGACGGCGAGCGCTTCGGAGCCCGTCATCGCGCCGTGGGTGCTCGGCACCTCGTGGACGTCGAGCCGACCGCCCAGGTGCGGGCGCCAGCTCTCCGGGTCGGGGGCGTCGGCCGGCCGGTCCTTGGCGGCGGTGAAGAACACCGCGTCGCCGTCGTAGCCGGGCAGCGGGAGTTCGTGGGACAGCTCGGCGTTGGACTGGAAGACCGAGACCACCCGGGCCACCCCGGCGCCGCTGAGGCCGGCGAGCGGGCCCTCGTCGCCCCGGACGAGCGCGGCGTAGCCGTCCTCGTCCGCGGGCCAGGCGGTGATCTCCCCGGCCGGGTGGCCGAGCGAGTCGAGGATCACCGCGAGCTGCGCCGGGTCGTCCCGCCACTGCTCGGGCCCCGGCTCGCCGGTGCCCGGGTAGGCGTCCAGCAGGGCCAGCAGCCGGACCTCCTCGCCCTGTTCGCGCAGCAGCGCGGCGATCGCGTGGGCGACGGCCCCGCCGAAGGACCAGCCGAGCAGGGCGTACGGGCCCTCGGGGCGCACGGAGCGGATCTGCGCCAGGTAGGTGCGGGCCAGGTCCTCGACCGAGGCCGGGTGCGCGGTCGGGTCGGCCAGGCCGGGGGCCTGGAGTCCGTAGATCGGCTGCTCGGCGTCGAGGTGGCGCAGCAGGCCGGTGTAGACCCAGCTGATGCCGGCGGCCGGGTGGACGCAGAACAGCGGCGGGCGCGAGCCGCGGGTGCGGATCGGCAGCAGGACGGGGAAGCTCTCGGCGGCCGGGCCCTGGGCGAGCCGCTCGGCCAGCCGGGCGACGGTCGGTGCCTCGAACAGCGTGCGGACGCCGATCTCCTCGCCCTCGCCGACCAGTTCGCGCAGGCCCGCGACCAGCCGGCTGGCCAGCAGCGAGTGCCCGCCCAGCTCGAAGAAGTTGTCGTCCACGCCGACCTTCTCCAGCCCGAGCAGATCGGCGAACAGGCCGCAGAGCAGTTCCTCCCGGGGCGTCGCGGGCGCCCGTCCGGAGCCGAGCCAGGCGGTGTCGGGGGCCGGCAGGGCCTTGCGGTCGACCTTGCCGTTGGCGGTCAGCGGCAGGGCGTCCAGGGCGACGATCGCCGAGGGCACCATGTAGTCCGGCAGGGTCGCGCCGACGTGGGCCCGCAGGGCGGCCTGGTCGACCGCGTGCCCGGGGTGGGCGACGGCGTAGCCGACCAGCCGGCGGTCGCCCGGGCGGTCCTCCCGGACCAGCACGAACGCCTGGGCGAGGGAGGGGTGCCGGGCGAGCACGGCCTCGATCTCGCCGGGCTCGATCCGGAAGCCGCGGATCTTGACCTGGTGGTCGGTGCGGCCCAGGTACTCCAGGGTGCCGTCGGCCTGGCGGCGGACCAGGTCGCCCGAGCGGTACATCCGGCTGCCGGGGGTGCCGTACGGGTCGGCGACGAAGCGCTCGGCGCTCTGGCCCGGCCGGTTGAGGTAGCCGCGGGCCAGGCCGGCGCCCGCGATGTACAGCTCGCCCTCGACCCCGGCCGGGACGGGCTGGAGCGCCGCGTCCAGGACGTAGAGCCGGGTGTCCGGCACGGGCCGGCCCATCGGCGGGGCGGTCCGGCCGCTGAGCGGGCTGCTCATGCTGGCGCAGACGGTCGACTCGGTCGGGCCGTAGGCGTTGACCATCCGCAGCCGGGCCGACCAGTGCTCGACCAGGTCGGGCGGGCAGGCCTCGCCGGCGACCACCAGGGTGCCGCCCTGCGGCAGCGCGTCCGGGGCCAGCACGGCGAGCGCGGTCGGCGGCAGGGTCAGGTGGGTGACGCCCTGTTCGGCGATCAGGTCGGTCAGCGAGGGGCCGGGCAGCAGTTGGTCGGCGTCGCCGAGGACGGCCCGGGCGCCGGTGAGCAGGGCCATGCCCAGCTCCCAGACGGCCGCGTCGAAGGACGGCGAGGCGAACAGCAGCACCCGGCTGTCGGGGGTGACGGCCAGGCCCCGGCGCTGGCCCTCCACCATGGCGGCGAGGCCGGTGTGGGTGACCACCACGCCCTTGGGGCGGCCGGTGGAGCCCGAGGTGTAGATGACGTACGCGGCCGAGTGCGGGGTGATCGCGGTGCCGGTGAGGTCGTGCGCCGGGTGGCCGGAGGCGTCCAGGTCCTCGATCAGCAGCCGCGGGACGGTGCTGTCGGCGAGCAGGCCGTCGGCCAGCGCCTTGCTGGTGAGGACCAGCGCGGGCCGGGCGTCGTCCAGCATGTAGGCGATCCGGTCGGCCGGGTAGCGCGGGTCCAGCGGCTGGAAGACCGCGCCGGCCTTGAGCACGGCGAGCTGGGCGACGATCAGCTCGATCGAGCGTTCCAGGGCGATCGCGACGAACCGCTCGGGGCCCGCGCCGTGCTCGATCAGCAGCCGGGCGAAGCGGTTGGCGCGCTCGTTGAGTTCGCCGTAGGTGACCTGCTCGGTGCCGAAGGAGAGCGCGACGGCGTCCGGGCGGGCGGCGGCCTGCGCCTCGAAGAGCGCCGGGAAGGTGCCGGGCGGGAGGTCCTCCCGGGTGTCGTTCCAGCCGGTGAGCAGCTGCTCGCGCTCCTCGGGCGCCAGCACCTCGACGCGGCCCACGGACTGGTCCGGGTCGGCCAGCACCGCGCGCAGGACGCGCTCGAAGCGGGCGGCCGTCGCCTCGGCGGTGGACCGGTCGAACAGGTCGACGGCGTACTCCACCGTCAGGCCCAGCCCGGCGGGCGCGCCGTCCGCGTCGAAGCTCTCGCTGAAGGCGAAGGTCAGGTCGAACTTGGCGAGGTCGGAGTCCAGTTGCTCGACCCGGCCGGGCAGGCCGCCGAGGCTGATCCCCCCGGCCTCGCCGCCGGAGGTCAGCATCACCTGGCACAGCGGGTGGCGGGCGGTCGAGCGCACCGGGTTGAGCAGCTCGACCAGCCGCTCGAAGGGCACGTCCTGGTGTTCGAAGGCGTCCAGGGTGGTGACCCGGACGCGCTCCACCAGTTCCCGGAAGCTCGGGTCGCCGGAGGTGTCGGTGCGCAGCACCAGGGTGTTGACGAAGAACCCGACCAGGTCCTCCAGCGCCTCGTCGGTGCGCCCGGCCACCACGGTGCCGATCGGCAGGTCGGTGCCCGCGCCGATCCGGCTCAGGGTGGTGGCCAGCGCGGCCTGCATCACCATGAACACGCTGGCCCGGCTCCGCTGCGCCAACTCGGCCAGGGAGGCGTGCAGTGCGGCGTCCGTCCGGAGTTCCACCGCGGCGCCCCGGCGGCTGGGGGCGGCGGGGCGGTGGCGGTCGAAGGGGAGCGTCAGCTCCTCCGGGAGGTCGGCCAGCGTGCGCTGCCAGTAGGCGAGTTGCTCGCTCAGCAGGGCGCTGGGCCGCTCGTCGGTGCCGAGCAGCTCGTGCTGCCACAGGGTGTAGTCGGCGTACTGGACCGCGAGCGGCCGCCAGTCGGGGGCGGCGCCGGCGAGGCGGGCCCCGTACGCCTCGGCGAGGTCGCGCAGCAGCGGGACCACGGACCAGCCGTCGGTGGCGATGTGGTGCATCAGCACCAGCAGGACGTGCTCCTCGCCGGGCAGCGAGAGCAGGGTGGCGCGCACCGGCAGGTCGCGGGCGAGGTCGAAGACCTGCGACCCGGCCTCGGCCAGCTCCCGCGCGAGCTCCTCCTCGCTGTCCACCGGCACGGTGTGCAGCGGGAGTTCGGGGGTCTCCAGGAGCAGCTGGTGCGGCTGCCCGTCGGTGGTCGGGTAGACGGTGCGCAGCACCTCGTGGCGGTCGAGCACGTCCGCCAGGGCCGTGCGGAGCGCGTCGGCGTCGACCGGTCCGGTCAGCCGGACCGCGCACGGGGTGTTGTAGAGCGCGCTCGGGCCCTCGAACTGGTCGATGAACCAGAGGCGTCGCTGCGCCGGGGAGAGCGGGACGCGCTCGGGCCGCTCGACCGGCCGCAGGGCCGGACGGGCGGCGCCCGGGGCGGGCAGGACGGCGGCCAGCGCGGCCACGCTGGGGGCGTCGAACAGGGCCCGGACGGGCAGTTCGGCGCCGAGCGCGGTACGGACGCGGCTGACCAGCTTGGTGGCGAGCAGTGAGTGGCCGCCCAGGTCGAAGAAGCTGTCGTCGATCCCGATCCGGTCCAACCCGAGGACGTCGGTGAACAGTTCGCACAGCGCCCGCTCGGTGTCGGTGCGCGGGGCGCGGCCCTCGCCGGTCCCGGTCCAGTCGGGGGCGGGCAGGGCGCGGCGGTCGACCTTGCCGTTGGCGGTCACCGGGAGGGCGTCGAGGACGACCACGGCGGCCGGGAGCATGTAGCTGGGCAGGCTGTCGGCGACGGCGGCGCGCAGCTCGGCGGGATCGCCCTCGCCGGTGGCGTACACCACCAGGCGCTTGTCGCCCGGCTGGTCCTCGCGGACCACGGCGAAGGCCTGGCCGACGGCCGGGAGGGCGGTGAACGCGCCCTCCACCTCGCCGAGTTCGATCCGGAAGCCGCGGATCTTGACCTGGTCGTCGGCCCGGCCGAGGAACTCCAGGACGCCGTCGGCGGTCCAGCGGACCAGGTCGCCGGTGCGGTACATCCGGCTGCCGGGCTCGCCGAACGGGCAGGCCGTGAAGCGCTCGGAGGTCAGGCCGGGGCGCCCGACGTAGCCGCGGGCCAGGCCGGCCCCGGCGAGGTACAGCTCGCCGGCCACGCCGGCCGGCACCGGCCGCAGCGCGGTGTCCAGCACGTACGGCCGGGTGTTGTTCAGCGGGCTCCCGATCGGGACCACGGCGGGGACGGGCTCGCCCGGGCTCATGGTGAAGGTGGTCTTGATGGCGGTGGTCTCGGTGGGCGCGTACACCGCGACCACGTCGGTGTCCGGGCAGGCCCGGTGGAGCCGGCGCACGGACTCCGGCGGGACGACGTCGCCGCCGGTCCACACCTGCCGGACGTTGCGGAAGGCGGCCGGGTTCTCGTCGGCCATCAGCCGCAGCAGGCCGGACGGGGCCTGGACCAGGGTCACCTCGTGGGTGGTGATGGTCTCGGCGAGGCGGCGGATGTCCAGCTCGCCGGGGTCGGCGAGGACGATCGCCCCGCCGGTGACCAGCGGCGCCCAGATCTCGGTGGTGGAGGCGTCGAAGGCGGTGGGCGAGTGCAGCAGCACGCGCTCGTGGTGCCCGGCCCGGAAGTGCGGGTTGCCCAGCAGGTCCACCACGTTGCGGTGGGTGACGGCGACGCCCTTGGGCACCCCGGTGGAGCCCGAGGTGTACATCACGTAGACCAGCTGGCCGGGCAGGACCGGCACGGCCGGGTTGCCCGCCGCGGGGGCCTCGGCGAGCAGCGCCGCGGTGACCTCGACGGTGGCGAAGCCCTCGGTGGCGAGCACCGGATGGCCCTGGTGGGCGGGGTCGACGAGCAGCAGGCCGGTACGGGTGTCGGCGAGGATGTGCTGGAGGCGGTCCAGCGGGTAGCGGTCGTCCAGCGGGACGTAGGTGCCGCCGGCCTTGGCGATGGCGAGGACGGCGGTGAGCAGTCCGGCGGAGCGCTCCATCAGGACCGCGACCGGCTGTTCGGTGGTCAGGCCGCGCTCCAGCAGCAGGGCGGCGAGCCGGTTGGCGCGGTCGTTCAGCTCGGTGTAGTCGAGCCGCTCGGTGTCGGAGACCAGGGCGAGGGCGTCGGGGGTGGCGGCGGCCCGGGCCTCGAACAGCCGGGGCAGGCTCCGCTCGTCGACCGGCGCGGCCGGCCCGTTCCAGCCGGTGAGCAGCTGCTCGCGCTCGGCCGGGTCGAGGATCTCGATGCCGCCGATCGGCGCGTCCGGGGCGGCCGCGGCGGCGCGCAGCACGCGCACCAGCCGTTCGGCGAGGGAGACGGCGGTGGCGTGGTCGAAGAGGTCGGCGGCGTAGTCGACGGCGGCGCGCACGCCCAGGCAGGTGCCGTCGGGGGCGAGCCGCTCGACGAAGTTGAAGTTGAGGTCGAACTGGGCCTGCGCCTCGCCGACCTCGACCGGGGTGCCCGTCGCGGCGCCGAAGGCGAGGTCGTCGGCCCGCTCCGCGTTCAGGGTGACGACGGTCTGGAAGAGCGGGTGGCGGGCGGGGGTGCGGGTGGGGTTGAGGTGTTCGACCAGCCGCTCGAAGGGGATGTCCTGGTGGTCGTAGGCGTCGAGGTTGGCGCGCCGGACCCGGTCCAGCAGCTCGTGGAAGCTCGGGTCTCCGGACGTGTCGGTGCGCAGCAGCAGGGTGTTGACGAAGAAGCCGACCAGGTCGTCGAGCGCTTCGTCGGTGCGGCCGGCGACGGGGGTGCCGAGCGGCAGGTCGGTGCCCGCGCCGAGGCGGGTGTAGAGGGTGGCGACCGCGGCCTGCAGTGCCATGAACAGGCTGGCGTGCCGGCCCGAGGCCAACTCGGTGAGCGCGCCGTGCAGTTCGGCGTCGAGCTCGAAGTCGGCGGCGCCGCCGCGGCGGCTCGGCCGGCCCGGGCGCGGACGGTCGTACGGGAGTGCCAGCTCCTCCGGCAGGCCGGACAACTCCTGCTGCCAGTGGGCGAGTTGCAGGGAGACGACGCTCTCCGGGTCGTCCTCCTCGCCGAGCAGTTCGCGCTGCCAGAGGGTGTAGTCGGCGTACTGCACCGGCAGCGGCTCCCACTGCGGCTCGGTGCCGGCCAGCCGGGCCCGGTACGCCTCGGCGAGGTCGCGGAAGAGCGGGCCGACCGACCAGCCGTCGCTGGCGATGTGGTGCGTCAGCAGCAGCAGGACGTGCTCGTCCGGCGCGGGCAGGGCGTACAGCCAGGCCCGGACGGGCAGGTCGGCCGCGAGGTCGAAGACCTGCCCGGCGGCCTCGTGCATCAGCGCGTGCAGCTCGGCCTCGTCGGCGACCGGAACCCGGTGCAGCGGCGGGCGCCCCTCGGTGAGGATGTGCTGGTGGGGCTGGCCGTCGGTGGTGGGGAAGACGGTGCGCAGCACCTCGTGCCGGTCCACCACGTCGCCGAGCGCCCCTTCGAGGGCGGCGGCGTCGAGCCCGCCGGTCAGCCGGAGGGCGAACGGAGTGTTGTAGAGGGCGCTCGGTCCCTCGAACTGTTCGATGAACCAGAGCCGCTGCTGGGCGAACGACAACGGGATCAAGGTCTGCCTCCGACTGGCGACGTACGGCTGTTGTGGCTGGTGGGGCTGCTCTGTCCGGTAGGGCGGAGCGGTCGTGCGGCCGGGGCGGGCCGCGCCACTGGCGCGGCCCGCGTCCCGCCGCCGGTCAGGCCTGGCTTCCGGGGCGCCGCATCGGCCGCAGGGCCGGGCGGGCCTTCTTCGGTGCCGGCGCCGCTTCGCCGCCGGGCAGGACGGCGGCGAGGGCGGCCACCGTGGGTGCGTCGAACAGCGTGCGGATCGGCAGCTCCGCGCCGAGGGTGGCGCGGATGCGGCTGACCAGCCGGGTGGCGAGCAGGGAGTGGCCGCCGAGGTCGAAGAACCGGTCGTCGATGCTGACCGTCGGCACGCCCAGCACCTCGGCGAACAGGGCGCAGAGCTCCCGCTCGCGCTCGGTGCGCGGGGCGCGGCCCTCGGCCGCCCCGGCGTACTCGGGCGCGGGCAGGGCCCGGCGGTCGACCTTGCCGTTGGCCGTCACCGGCAGGCTGTCCAGGACGACCACGGCGGCCGGGAGCATGTAGCCGGCGAGGCGGTCCGCGACGAAGGCGCGCAGTTCGCCGTCGGTGGCCTTGCCGGTGGCGTACACCACCAGGCGCTTGTCGCCCGGCTGGTCCTCGCGGACCACCGCGAGCGCCTGGCCGACGCCCTCGTGGGCGGTGAACGCGGCCTCCACCTCGCCGAGTTCGATCCGGAAGCCGCGGATCTTGACCTGGTCGTCGGCCCGGCCGAGGAACTCCAGGACGCCGTCCGCGGTCCACCGGGCGAGGTCGCCGGTGCGGTACATGCGGCTGCCCGGCCCGTCGAAGGGACAGGCGACGAAACGCTCGGCGCTGAGCGCCGGACGGCCGACGTAGCCGCGGGCCAGGCCGGCCCCGGCGATGTACAGCTCGCCCGCCACGCCGGCCGGCACCGGCTGCAGACCGGCGTCCAGCACGTACAGCCGGGTGTTGGCCAGCGGACGCCCGATCGGCACCGTGCTCGGCACCGCGGCGGCGTCGGGCATCGGGTACTGGGTGGCGCACAGGGTGGTCTCGGTCGGCCCGTACAGGGCCCGCACCGCGATGCCCGGGACGGCCTCCAGCACCCGGCGCACGGCCGGGGCGGAGACCACGTCCCCGCCGGTCAGCACCTCGCGCACGCCGGCGAAGATGTCCGGGTCCTCCTCCGCGATGACCCGGAAGAGACCGGCGGTGACGTGCACGTGCGTGAGCGCGTGGACCCGGACCAGCTCCCGGATGGCGGCCGCGTCCAGGTCGCCCTGCGGCGCGACGACCACCTGGCCGCCGGAGAGCAGCGGCACCCAGATCTCGTAGGTCGAGGCGTCGAAGGCGTGCGGCGCGTGGAACAGCACCCGCAGGCCCTCGTCGTGCCGCCAGCACGGGTCGGTGGCGAGCTGCACCACGTCCCGGTGGCTGATCGCGATGCCCTTGGGCTCCCCGGTGGAGCCCGAGGTGAACATCACGTACGCGAGCTGCTCCGGGTGGGGCGCGGCCCGGTGGGCGCGCCGCTCGCGCGGACCGTCGAACCAGCCCGCGGTGAGCGGCAGGACGGGGCAGGGGGCGTCGGCGGCGAGCGGGTGGTCGCGGTGGGCCGGGTCGACCAGGACGAGGGCCGCGGCCGTCTCGGCGGTGATCCCGCGCAGCCGCTCGGCCGGGTGGCGGTCGTCCAGCGGGACGTAGGTGCCGCCCGCCTTGGCCACCGCGAGGATCGCCGTCAGCAGGTCGGCGGAGCGGTCCATCAGCAGGACCACCGGCGTCTCGGCGCCGACCCCGGCGTCGGCCAGGCGGGCCGCCAGGTGCTCGGCCCGGGAGTCCAGCTCGGCGTAGCTGAGGGTGCCGTCCTGCGAGACCACGGCCGGAGCGTCGGGGGTGGCGGCGGCCCGGGCCTCGAACAGTTCCGGCAGGGTCGCGTCCGGGACGGGCGCGGCGGTGTCGTTCCAGCCGGTGAGCAGCTGCTCGCGCTCGGCCGGGTCGAGGATCTCGATGCCGCCGATCGGCGCGTCCGGGGCGGCCACGGCGGCGCGCAGGACGCGCAGCAGCCGCTCGCCGAGGGCGGCCACGGTGGCGTGGTCGAAGAGGTCGACGGCGTACTCGACCGCCACCGTCAGGCCCGCCTGCGGGCCCTGCTCGGTGAAGCGGAAGGACAGGTCGAACTTGGCCACGTCCAGCTCGAAGGGGTGCTCCGCGCAGCCCAGGTCGCCGAAGGCGTCCGGCACCGTGACCCGGCCCTCCAGCGCCACCAGGGTCTGGAAGAGCGGGTGGCGGGCGGGG
>NZ_JBIVVI010000072.1:3816-14538 GCF_044757675.1 Kitasatospora sp. NPDC091257 | reverse complement strand
GGTGGTGGCCGTGCCCGAGGGGGACGGGGAGCCGGTCGGCGGGCCGGACGGCGAGGGGGACGACGTGGGCGGGCTCGACGTGGTGGGGGCCGCCGTGGGCGAGGTGTCGGCGGAACCGGTCGGCGCCGGCGCCGAGGACGGCGACGGATCGGCCGGGGAGGAGGCGGAGCCACCGCGGTTGTGCGGTCCGCCCTCCAGGGTGACCACCGCCTGCGAGGGCGGCAGCGCGATCCGGGCGGTCCAGTGCGCGGTCGGCGCCTGGTCCTCGTCCACGGTGACGATCACGGTGATCCGTTGGCCGGGCGCCAGGGTGCCGGAGTCGCGGCTGAGCCGGAGCCAGCCGGCCTCCGTCACCGCGTGCCAACGGATCTCGGTGGTGCCGGAGTTGGTGAGGGTGAGGATGGTCCGGCTGCCGTACTCGCCGGCCTCGACGGTGAGCAGCCCGGCCGGGGCGGGCTCTCCGGTGCCCGTCGCGGAGGCCCGGTCGACGGATGGGGCCGGTGCGGCGACCAGGGCCGGGCTGTCGAGCGGGGTCGCGCCGTGGGCCGGGACCGGGATCACCGAGCCCTGGAAGGTGAGCCGCGGAAACCCGGGAAGCAACGTTTCTGCACCGTCCACACCGGCACCATCCGCGACCATCCCGACCCCGGCCCCCGCCAGCTCCAGCCCGGGCATGCCGGGCGCACCCGACCCCGTCGGGCCGTCCACCGCGGGCCGTGGCCCCTGCCCGGCGGGCCGCCCGGCCCCGTCCACCCGCACCGCCGACACCGAGGCCGCGGAACCCGATCCGCCGCCGCCCCGGTGCCCGGCCCAGAGCGCGATCACCGGCGCCGCCAGGACGGCCGCGAGCACCCCGGTGGTCACCACCCGCCGGCGCACCGCCAGCCCGCGCCCCGCGTCCGGAGCCCGGTGCCGGGGGAAGCCGCTCTGGTCGAACCGCAGCCCCGGCTCCGCCACCCGAGCAGCCGCCACCCGAGCCGCCGTCGCCGGAGCAGCCGCCGCCCGAACGGCAGCCGCCCGGGCGGTCGCCGCGCCGGTGACCGCGCCGGTGACCGCGGCGGTCCCGGAGCTGTCCACCGGAGCGCGCAGCAGCGCCAGCCCCGACAGCCCGGCCGCACCCTCGGCGGCCTCGTGCGCGGCCACCCGCTCCGCCGTACCCCGGCAGGTCGGGCAGTCCAGCACGTGCTGCACCAGTTCCCGTCGCAGGGCCGGGCCGAGCACCCAGTCCCGCCAGGACTCCGCCCCGGCACCGCCGAGCCGGTCCAGCTCCGGGCAACTGCCCACGCCGAGCACCAGCAGTGCCGCCCTGGTCCGGGCGACCTCGGCCTCGGCTCCGGCCAGCAGTGCGCGGGTCCGCTCGAACGGCAGGCCCAGCACCGCCGCCACCTCCAGCGGGGTCAGCCGGTGCCGGACGGACAGCTCCAGTGCCTCGCGCTGTTCCGGGTCGGTGCCGGCCGCCTCGGGCCAGGCGAGCGAGGACAGCTCGCGCCGCCGCCGGGCCGCCTCGGCCCCGGTCTCGTCCGTCTCGGCCTCGTCCGGTGCGGCGCCGGTCGCCGCCGCCCGCCCGGTCCCGGTCCCGGTACCCGCCACGGCCGGGCCACCGTCCGCGAGCCGGCGCAGGCAGCAGTACCGGGCGAGCGAGAACAGCCAGGCGCGCAGCAGCCCGGGCTCGGCGAGCCGGGCGCCGTGCCGCCGGGCCAGTTCGCGGACCTCGCGCAGGGCGTCGGCGGCCGCGTCGTGCTCGCAGAGCACCGAGAGGCAGTAGGTGAACAGGCCGTCCACCTGCCGGTCGTACGCCGCGAGCGCGGCGCCGGCCCGCTGTTCGACAGGCCCGGCCGAGCCTGCGGCCCCGGAGCCCGCGGCCCCGGCCGACTCGGCGGGCCCGACCGCCCCGGTCAGCCACCGAGACCTCTCCGGCCGGCCCGACCACCCAGGCCCGACCGCCCCGGTCGGCCCAACAGTTCTCGTCGTCACCCGTCCGACGGTAGAGAACGCGGACGGCTGACTCCGACCATTCGCCGCGTATGTACTTCTTTCGGGTAACAACATCGTCCATCTGTCTGGATGCGCGGCGGGCCCGCCGGCGGCCCGTCGTTGTCACACCCAGGCGCTACGGTGGGCCGCATGCCTCCGCGTTCCAAGACCACCGCCAAGCCCCGCCCGGCGTACCGATGCACCGAGTGCGGCAACCAGCTGCCCAAGTGGGTCGGCCGCTGCCCGGAGTGCAACGCCTGGGGCACGGTCGAGGAGTACGGCGCGGTGCCGATCCGCACGACGGCCGCGGGTCCGGTCAGCGCGCCCGCCCGCCCGATCGCCGAGGTGGACGGCCAGGTCGCGACGGCCCGTTCGACGGGCGTGCCGGAGCTGGACCGGGTGCTCGGCGGCGGCCTGGTGCCCGGCGCGGTGGTGCTGCTGGCGGGCGAGCCCGGCGTCGGCAAGTCCACCCTGCTGCTGGACGTCGCCGCCAAGGCGGCCACCGCGCAGCACCGCACGCTCTACGTCACCGGCGAGGAGTCGGCCGGCCAGGTCCGGCTGCGCGCGGACCGGATCAACGCCCTCTCCGAGCACCTCTACCTCGCCGCCGAACAGGATCTCGGCGCGGTGCTCGGGCACATCGAGGCGGTCAACCCCGGCCTGCTGATCCTGGACTCGGTGCAGACCATCGCCTCCGCGGAGCTGGACGGCGCCCCCGGCGGCCCGGCCCAGGTCCGCGAGGTGGCGGGCGCGCTGATCCGGGCGTCCAAGGAGCGCGGCATGGCCACCCTGCTGGTCGGCCACGTCACCAAGGACGGCCAGATCGCCGGTCCGCGCCTGCTGGAGCACCTGGTGGACGTGGTGCTGAGCTTCGAGGGTGACCGGCACGCCCGGCTGCGGCTCATCCGCGGGGTCAAGAACCGCTACGGCGCCACCGACGAGGTGGGCTGCTTCGAGCTGCACGACGAGGGCATCGTCGGCCTGGCCGACCCGTCCGGCCTCTTCCTGACCAGGCGTGACAAGCCCGTTCCCGGCACCTGCCTCACCGTCACCCTGGAGGGCAAGCGCCCGCTGGTGGCCGAGGTGCAGGCGCTGATGGTGGATTCGCAGATCCCCTCGCCGCGGCGCACCACCTCGGGCCTGGAGTCCCCCCGGATCGCGATGATCCTGGCCGTGGTCGAGCGGCACGGCGGGGTGAAGCTCGGCAAGCAGGACATCTACACCGCGACGGTCGGCGGGGTGAAGCTGACCGAGCCGTCCGCGGACCTCGCGGTGGCGCTCGCGGTGGCCAGCTCGTCCACCGACACCCCGCTGCCCAGCAACCTGGTGGCGATCGGCGAGGTCGGCCTGGCGGGCGAGGTGCGGCGGGTGACGGGTGTGCAGCGGAGGCTCGCCGAGGCGCACCGGCTGGGCTTCACCCACGCCCTCGTCCCGCCGGACCCGGGCAAGGTGCCGCCGGGCATGAAGGTGGTCGAGGTGGCCGACATCGGCGAGGCGCTGCGGGCCATCCCGGGCCGCCGCCGCTCGGCCGCCAAGCCGCGTACCGAGCCGCGCGGTGAGGCACCGTCGGCGCCGCCGGCCCCGCGTTCCGCCCGGGCCGCGGACCGCCCCGCGGCGTACCCCGAGGAGCTGATGGAGGGCTGGGAGCCGCTGGACTCCGACGAACTGCGCTGACCCAAGCCCTGCCGAAGCCGCACACAGTTAGACTTTCCCCAGTCTCATTGGCCAAAAGGCAGTACCGAGCGGTACTGAGCGACAGAGCAACAGACCGCGGACCGGCGCACGGCGTGAGGCGCGCGGCACGGGTCGACCGGAGGAGTCACGTGGCAGCCAGCGACCGGGGGGCGGACAAGGCCTCCCGCGAGGAGGCCCTGCTGCGGGCCTCCCTCACCGCCATCGCGCCCGGTACCGCGCTTCGTGACGGCCTGGAGCGGGTCCTGCGGGCCAACACCGGCGGTCTGATCGTGCTGGGCTTCGACAAGACCGTCGAGTCCCTGTGCACCGGCGGCTTCGTCCTGGACGTCGAGTTCAGCGCCACCCGGTTGCGCGAGCTGTGCAAGCTCGACGGCGCGGTGGTGCTCGACAAGGACATCACCAAGATCGTCCGGGCCGGCGTGCACCTGATGCCGGACTCGACCATCCCCACCGACGAGACCGGCACCCGCCACCGCACCGCCGAGCGGGTCAACCGGCAGACCGGCTACCCGGTGGTCGCGGTCTCGCACTCGATGCGGCTGATCGCGATGTACGTCAACGGCACCCGCCGGGTGCTGGAGGACTCCACCACCGTCCTGTCCCGCGCCAACCAGGCGCTGGCCACCCTGGAGCGCTACAAGCTGCGCCTGGACGAGGTGGCCGGCACGCTCTCCGCGCTGGAGATCGAGGACCTGGTGACGGTCCGGGACGTCACCGCCGTGGCCCAGCGCCTGGAGATGGTCCGGCTGATCGCCACCGAGATCGCCGGCTACGTGCTGGAGCTCGGCATCGACGGCCGGCTGCTCTCGCTCCAGCTGGACGAGCTGATCGCGGGCGTGGAGCCGGAGCGCGAGCTGGTCGCCCGGGACTACTTCCCGGAGCGGGCCGCCAAGAAGGGCCGGACGGTCACCGAGGTGCTGGCCGACCTGGAGGCGCTCACCCACGCCGAGCTGCTGGACCTCCAGACCGTCGCCAAGGCGCTCGGCTACTCGGGCTCGCCGGAGTCGCTGGACTCCGCCGTCTCGCCGCGCGGTTACCGCCTGCTGGCGAAGATCCCGCGCCTGCCCAACACGGTCATAGAGCGCCTGGTCGAGCACTTCGGCGGCCTCCAGAAGCTGCTCGCCGCGAGCATCGACGACCTGCAGACCGTCGAGGGCGTCGGCGAGACCCGCGCCCGCTCGGTCCGCGAGGGCCTGTCCCGCCTTGCCGAATCGTCCATCCTGGAGCGCTACGTCTGACCTGACGCGCAGCCGTACGGACACCCGAACTCGGCGACGGCCCCCGGGGACAGACCTCCCCGGGGGCCGTCGCACGTCCGCACGAACCGGAGCCGCACCGAACGGGAGCCGTGCCGCGCCGAAGCGCGGAGCACCGCGGAGCACCGCACCGAACCCGCCCCCGGACGCGACGGAGCCCCCGGCCGCGCGGCGGCCGGGGGCTCCAGGAAAGTTGACCGGTTCTCAGCTGTCCAGTCGGATCGAGGCCCGCGCCGAGACCTTGTCCCCGGAGAGCCCGGTGAGCTCCGCGAGCACCACGTAGGTGCCGCTCGGCGGCGGCGTCTGGTCGGCGGTCGCGCACTGCGGCTTGCTGCGGCTGCGGTCCCAGGTGAAGGTCTCGGTCTGGCTGCCGTTCGCGCCGAGCTGCACCCAGATGTTGCCCTTGTCGGCCGGGCAGTCACCGGAGGACCAGACCCGGTCGTTGGTGCTTCCGCTCACCGTGATCACGGAGGCGGTGCGGCCCAGGTCCACCCGGCAGTTGGTGCCGGAGGAGTTCTTGACCGTCAGGGCCAGCCGGGGCTTGTCCTTGGGCTGGTACGAGTTCTGGGTGCCGGCCAGCTCCAGCGCCACCTGCGAGGAGGCGCAGACCGGCAGCGCCATGATCTCGGGGGTGTTCACGGCCGGAGCACCGCCCGTGCCGCCGCCGGCCGTGCCGCCGCCCGTACCGCCGCCGGTCGCCGGCGCTGCGCCGCCTCCGGGGGCCGGGTTGGCGCCGCCGGTGCCGGTGCCGCCGCTGAGGTTGACCTCGGTGCCGCCGCCGCCCGCCACCGGGCCGCCGGTGCCGCCGCCAGGGCGTGCCGCGGGGCCGCTCGGGGAGGCGCCGGGCGTGATGGCCTGGGCCGGGGTCTGGTTCTGGGACTGGGACGGAACGGCCTGTGCGGCGTTGCCCGGTGAGCCGCCGTCACCGCCCCCGCCCGGGTCGATCATCAGCCAGGCGATCAGGGCGACGACCGCCGCGGCGGCGACGAGCACGACGATGCGCCGACGCCAGTAGATCGAGGCCGGCAGTGGTCCGACGGGTTGACGCAGAGAAGGCACGATCAAACTCTACGAGACTGTGTGTGGCGATTGACTCACCAACACCGCACAGTCGCCCCTTCCTTCACATGATCCGCCATTTGATCCGTTCGAGCGAGCTCCAATCGGACGATTTCCGGAGCTTCCCCGGGAGGATCCGGAGTGGCCCGATCCACTTCGGCCCGGTCGGCGGGCATGGGAGGATCGAAGGGCCATGACTGCCATCACCACCCCCTCCGTCCCTGTCTCCGCCGCCGACGCCGCCCGGCTGCCGATGCCCCTGCCGCTGTTCCACTCGACCGTCCTGGACTGGTACGAGGCGAGCAAGCGGGACCTGCCCTGGCGGACCCCCGACGCGACGCCCTGGGCGGTCATGGTGAGCGAGTTCATGCTCCAGCAGACCCCGGTCAAGCGCGTGCTGCCCGCCTGGGAGGCCTGGCTCACCCGCTGGCCGACCCCGGCCGCCCTCGCCGCCGAGCCGTCCGGCGAGGCGGTCCGGATGTGGGGCCGGCTGGGCTACCCGCGCCGGGCGCTGCGCCTGCACGCGGCCGCGGTGGCGATCACCGAGGAGCACGGCGGCGAGGTCCCGGACGACCACGCCACGCTGCTCTCGCTGCCCGGGGTGGGGGAGTACACCGCCGCCGCCGTCGCCTCCTTCGCCTTCCGCCAGCGGCACGTGGTGCTGGACACCAACGTCCGCCGGGTCTTCGCCCGCGCGGTGACCGGGGTCGAGTACCCGCCCCAGGCGACCACCGCGGCCGAGCGCCGCACCGCCACCGCGCTGCTGCCGGACGACGCGGAGACGGCGGCCACCTGGGCGGTCGGCGTGATGGAGCTGGGCGCGCTGGTCTGCACCGCGCGCGGCCCGGAGTGCGGGGACTGCCCGCTGTTCACCGCCTGCGCCTGGCAGCGGGCCGGCCGCCCGCCGTACGAGGGCCCGGCCCGGCGCGGTCAGTCCTACGAGGGGACGGACCGCCAGGTGCGCGGCAAGCTGCTCGCGGTGCTGCGCGAGGCGCACGGGACGGTGCCGCAGGCCCGGCTGGACGCGGTCTGGCCGGACGCGGTGCAGCGGGCCCGGGCGCTGGACGGCCTGGTGGCGGACGGCCTGGTCGAGCCGGTCGAGCAGGGCGTCTACCGGCTGCCCCAGTAAGCGGCGGAACACGACGGCGCCCCCGGGAGGACGAACCTCCCGGGGGCGCCGTACGGGCGGGACCATCAGACGGCCGCCGCCTCCAGCGAGGACTCGGCCGGCTTCTCGCCCTTGCCGGTCCCGCGCAGCGGCACCTCGCGGAGGAACACCGCCGCGGCGATCGCGATCACGGCCACGCCCGCACCCCACAGGAAGACGGTGTGCATGCCGTTGGACACCGCGTGGTTGTAGGCGTCCTGGACGTAGTCCGGCAGCTTGTGCAACTCCTCCAGGCTGCTCTGCTGCGGGTCCTTCATGCCGCCCGGGGGCATCGGCTTCCCGGCCAGCATCTCCGCCATGGTGTCGGTCACCCGGTTGTTGAACAGCGCGCCGAACAGCGCGACACCGAAGGAGCCGCCGATGGTGCGGAACAGGGTGGCGGTGGAGCTGGCCACGCCCATGTCCTTGAGCTCGACGCTGTTCTGCGCGACCAGCATGGTGATCTGCATCAGGAAGCCCATGCCGGCGCCGAGCACGACCATCCAGCAGGCCGAGGTGAACCTGCTGGTCCCGATGCCCATGGTGGAGAGCAGGATCAGGCCGGCGGTCATCACGACGGTGCCGATGATCGGGTAGATCCGGTACTTGCCGGTCTTGGTGACGGCCTGGCCGACCACCAGCGAGACGATCAGCATGCCGAACATCATCGGCATCAGCAGCAGACCGGAGTTGGTCGCCGAGGCGCCCTGGACCGTCTGCTGGTAGAGCGGCAGGAAGACGGTCGAGCCGAACATCACGAAGCCGACGATGAAGCCGATGATCGAGACCAGGGTGAAGTTCAGGTTCCGGAACAGGCTGAGCGGGAGCATCGGCTCCTCGGCCCGCTGCTCCACGTAGCAGAAGGCGATCAGCGAGGCGGCGGCGAGCGCGGTCAGGCCCAGGATCTCCTTGGAGCCCCAGGCGTACTGCTGGCCGCCCCAGGTGGTGATCAGCACCAGCGAGGTGATGCCGGTGGTGAGCAGCACGACGCCCGCGTAGTCGATCTTGGCGGTGTTGCGGACCTTCGGCAGCTTCAGGGTGACGACGACCACGGCGAGCGCGATCACGCCGAGCGGCAGGTTGATGTAGAAGGTCCAGTGCCAGCTCAGGTGGTCGGTGATGAAGCCGCCGGCCAGCGGGCCGCCGATGGTGGCGAGGGCCATCACCGCGGCGAACATGCCCTGGTACTTGCCGCGGTCGCGCGGCGGGACGAGCGCGCCCATGATCGACATGACGCCGACCATCAGACCGCCGGCGCCCAGGCCCTGCACGGCGCGGAAGCCGATCAGCTCGTTCATGTTCTGCGCCAGGCCGGACAGCGCCGAGCCCACCAGGAAGATCACGATCGAGGTGAGGAAGGTGCCCTTGCGGCCGTACATGTCGCCGAGCTTGCCCCAGACCGGGGTGGAGGCGGCGGTGGCCAGGGTGTAGGCGGTGACCACCCAGGACAGGTGCTCGCCGCCGCCGAGGTCGTGGACGATGGTCGGCATCGCGGTGCCGACGATCAGGTTGTCGAGCATGGCCAGCAGCATGGTGACGACCAGACCGACCATCACGAGGCGGATCTCGCGGGGCGACCGCGGTTGCTCCTCCTCGGCCGTCTTGTCCTCCGGTACCGGGCCGGCGGTCTTGGACTGTGACATGAGGTGGGGTCTCCCGGAGCGTGGTTCGGACGGAGCGTCGTGCCGTGCGGCGGCTCACTTACTTGTCGCCCGGCTAGTTTATCGACCGTCGGCACGGTAGGTTGTTTACTAGCCGGTCGTCAAGCCAGTTTCCCGACCGGCCTTCTGGGCAGGGAGAATGAGTCCGGGGCGGCCGCCGTCCCGGGGTCCGCAGTAGTCACCGACGCAGTCATGAGGCAGGCCATGGGCACTCCGCACAGCCCCCGCAGCGACACCCGGGCTCGCATCATCGAGGTGTCGCTGGAGCTCTTCTCCGAGCAGGGCTACGAGCAGACCTCACTGCGCGAGATCGCCGACCGCCTGGGTGTCACCAAGGCCGCGCTCTACTACCACTTCAAGACCAAGGACGACATCGTCCTGGGCATCGTCGAGCGGATGGCCGCGCCGATCGACGAGACCGTCGCGTGGGGCCGCCAGCAGGTCTGGAGCCCGGAGGTGCGCGACGAGCTGATCCGCCGCTTCGCGGACGGGATGGCCGAGCGGGCCCCGTTGCTGCGCTTCTTCCACGAGAACCAGCCCGCGCTGCGCGAGTCCCCGGCCGGGCTGGCCTTCAGGGATCGCATGATCACCATGATGCAGCTGGTGCACGGGCCGGACGCGGACTTCCACGACCGGCTGCGGGCCGCGATGGCGCTGTTCACCGTCCATTCGTCGCTGTTCCTGGTCAAGCAGGACAACGCGGACTGCGGTCACGCCCCGAACGTGTGGGGCGAGCGGCTGCCCCCCGCCGACCTGGACGAGGCGATCGGCGCGGCCCGGGACATCGCGCTGGAGATCGGCGCCCGGATCAGCCACCCCGCGCCCGGCGCCGGCTGAGCGCCGCAGGGCGGCTCAGAAGTTCGTGACGCCGTGCCCCGCGAGGTAGGCGATCGGGTTGACCACCGCGCCGTAGCGGTTGCTGGTGCGGATCTCGAAGTGCAGGTGCGGCCCGGTCGAATTGCCGGTGCTCCCGGACATGCCGATCCGCTCGCCCGCGGACACCCGCCCGCCGGCCGAGACGGCGACCGAGGACATGTGGGCGTACTGCGCGAAGTGCCCGTCCGCCAGCCGCAGCACGACCTCCTTGCCGTACGCGCCGTCCCAGCCGGCCGACACCACGGTCGCGTCGCCGACCGCCAGCAGCGGCGTGCCCGGGGCGACCGCGAAGTCCACCCCGGTGTGGTACCCGGCCGCGTAGCTGCGGTTGGGCTTCCCGTACGGGTTGCTGGTCGGTGCGTTCGGCACCGGCGCCGACCATCCGGGAGCCGGGGCCGGCCCGGGATCGGGCGCGGGTCCGGGCTCGGGAGCCGGCTCGGCGGCGACGTCCGGTTCCGGTTCCGGTTCCGGTGCCGGTTCCGGTGCCGGCGGGTCGAACGGCAGCAGGTTGGCCGCCACGGCCACGGACTGCTGCGCGGAGTCGCCGTCGTCGGGCAGCTTGTACGCGCTGGGTCCGGCCACCTGGACCAGCCCCGCGCTCGGCACGTCCACCGTCGGCACGGTGAAGGCCGAGCTGCCCGGGGTGGTGGGCAGCACGGTCTGCGCCGAGGCCGAGCCCGGGGTGGCGACCAGCAGCACGCCGGCGAGCAGCACGGCGGCCGCTCCGGCCGAGACCAGCGCGTGGTCGTGCTCGGCCCGCTGCCGGCTGCCGGGCAGCGTGGTGTGCCGGGGCGATCCGAGCGTGCGCAGCGGTGCGGCGTGGGTACGGACGGCGTGGTCGAGCCGGGGCTGCCAGGCCGCGGCCTGAGCCGCCGCACGGGCGGCGAGCGTGCGCAGCGGTGCGGCGTGGGTACGGACGGCGTGGTCGAGCCGGGGCTGCCAGGCCGCGGCCTGGGCCGCCGCACGGGCGGCGAGCGTGCGCAGCGGTGCGGCGTGGGTACGGACGGCGTGGTCGAGCCGGGGCTGCCAGGCCGCGGCCTGGGCCGCCGCACGG
>NZ_JBIVVI010000072.1:0-3720 GCF_044757675.1 Kitasatospora sp. NPDC091257 | reverse complement strand
ACGGGCGGCGAGCCGGCGCAGGGCCGGCGCCAAGGGCGGGACGTTGGACATCGCTTGCCGTACCTCACGGGTCGTACGAGGGCAGCACGAAGGGCCCGTTCGGGCGCGTGCTGAGCGGGGGACCACTCAGGTGTAACGGTCACCGAGCGGAGTCCCAAACGGGGTGACGTACTACGGCGTGTAGTCGGCGTGGCGCCGGAGATTCAAACCCGATGGAGTACCGATCATGAGATCCGATCGTCCAGGCCCGCTCCGGCGCGCCCGCCGGTTCCCCCGGGCGCGCTACTACCGCCGGTCGTACCGGGCCGCGGGCCTGTGACCAGCGCCACGCGCGGCCCGGGTTTGGCGGGCTCGAACCGCTTTCGTGCGGACCGCTGACCGGTCCGGCCCGCTGCGGCACCATCGAGCCATGTATGGCAACAGGAGCGAAGACCCCGACGCCAGTGACCGCCCGAGCCTGCCGGACCGCCGCTTCGCCGCCCTGCGCGGCTGCGAGCGGCTGCTGTCCGGCGTCCGGCCGCAGAGCATCCGCGAACGCCTCGCCGACCTGGCCGGCCCGCTCCCGGACGCCGGCCCCGGGCCGGACGCCGCTCCCGGCTCGGACGCCGCTCCCGGGCCGGATGCCGCTCCCGGCTCGGACGCCGCCGCCGGGCCGCACGCCGTCCCCGACCTGGACGGCCGCCCGGACCAGTACGGCGACGGCGTGGTCCGCACCCTGGAGCACCGGGTCGCCGGGCTGCTCGGCACCGAGGACGCGACCTTCTTCCCGACCGGCACCATGGCCCAGCAGATCGCCCTGCGGATCCACGCCGAGGCGGCCGGCCCACGCACCGTGGTCACCCACCCGCTGGCCCACACCGACCGGCACGAGCGGCACGCGCTCGGCGTCCTGTCCGGCCTGCGCAGCCTCTGGCCGACGACCGAGCCGCGCCAGCCCACCGCCGAGGAGCTGCGCGCCCTGGACGAGCCGTACGCCGCGCTCAGCCTGGAGCTGCCGCTGCGCGACGCCGGGTTCGTGCTGCCGGGCTGGGCGGAGCTGGTGGAGCTGGCCGCGGTGGTGCGGGAGGAGCACGGTGCGGCGCTGCACCTGGACGGCGCCCGGATCTGGGAGTCCGCGGTCGCCCTCGGCCGGCCGCTGCCGGAGGTCGTCGCCCTGGCCGACTCGGTCTACGTCTCCTTCTACAAGACGCTCGGCGGGATCAGCGGCGCCGCGCTGGCGGGTCCGGGCGGCTTCGTCCGCACCGCCCGGGCCTGGCGGCACCGCTACGGCGGGCAGCTCTACCAGCAGTGGCCGTTCGCGCTGGCCGCGCTGACCGGACTGGAGCGCGAACTGCCGCGGCTGCCCGGGTACGTGGCGCACGCCCGGACGGTCGCCGCGGCGCTGGCCCGGGCGTTCGCCGCCGTCCCCGGCGCCCGGGTGCACCCGGCCCCGCCGCACACCCACCAGTTCCAGCTCTGGCTGCCGCACCCGGTCGGGGAGTTGGAGGAGGCCGGACTGGGGCTGGCCGAGGACACCGGGATCGGGCTGTTCGGCGCCTGGCGCGCGGGCGGGCCGCCCGGGCTGTCGATGACCGAGGTCACGGTCGCCGCGCCCGCCCTCGACTGGACCGCCGCGGACGTCACGGTGGCGGCGACCGCGGCTCCGACCCGGGCCCGCGCCCGAGGCAGAGCTGGGGCCAGCCGCGAGGCCCGAGCCCCGGCCAGGGCCGGAACCAAGGACCCGGTCAGGGGCCCGGCCAGGGCCGCAACCAGGGCCCCGGCGGTCCGGCCAAAGCTCCGCCTCCGCCGTCGTGGCGCCGCTGGCTGCTGCCCGTCGCGGTGCTGGTCACGCTGCTCCTGCTGGTGCTCTTCTCCAGTTCCGGCAAGCCCGGCACGCGCTACGGCTACTCCGACTTCGTGAGCCGGGTGGACTCCGGCCAGGTGCAGACCGTGAACGTCAGTGACACCGGCGGGGTGAGCGGCACGCTCAAGGACGGCACCCACTTCACCAGCCAGATCCCCACCGCCCTGGACACCTCCCAGCTCAGCGGCGCGCTCGCCGACCACCACGTGACGGTCACCGGCAGCCGGAGCAGCAGTGGCTCGATCTGGTCGACCCTGCTGCTGTTCCTGCCGCTGCTGATCTTCGGTGCGCTCTTCCTCTGGTCCGGCCGGATGGCCGCCCGCTCGCTGGGCGGCGGTCTGAGCGCCATCGGGCGGTCCCGGGCCAAGATCATCGAGGCCGAGCGGCCGGACACCGGGTTCGCCGACGTGGCCGGGTACGAGGGGGTGAAGCAGGAGGTCAGCGAGGTGGTCGACTTCCTGCGCAGCCCGGAGCGGTACGCCGCCGCCGGGGCCAAGGGACCACGTGGGGTGATCATGGTCGGGCCGCCGGGCACCGGCAAGACCCTGCTCGCCCGGGCGGTCGCCGGCGAGGCCTCGGTGCCCTTCCTCTCGGTGACCGGCTCCGGCTTCGTGGAGATGTTCGTCGGCGTCGGCGCCTCCCGGGTCCGCGACCTCTTCGACGAGGCCCGCAAACGCGCACCGTCGATCATCTTCATCGACGAGATCGACGCCGTCGGCGGCCGGCGCGCGGGCGGCACCCGGTTCGGCGGCAACGACGAGCGCGAGCAGACCCTGAACCAGCTGCTCGCCGAGATGGACGGCTTCGACCAGAGCACCGGCATCGTCGTCATCGCCGCCACCAACCGCCCGGACGCCCTCGACCCGGCCCTGCTGCGCCCCGGCCGCTTCGACCGGCAGGTCACCGTCCCGCTGCCCAACCAGGCCGAGCGGGCCGCCATCCTCGCCGTGCACTCCCGCGGCAAGACCCTGTCCCCGGACGTCGACCTCGGACGGCTCGCCCGCGGCACCCCCGGCTTCTCCGGCGCCGACCTCGCCAACCTGGTCAACGAGGCCGCCATCAACGCCGTGCGCGCCGACCGGGCCACCCTCACCGCCGACGACCTCGACACCGCCCGCGACCGGGTGCTGCTCGGCCGCCGGGAGTCCTCCAACGCGCTGCTGCCCGAGGAGCGGCACGCCGTCGCGGTGCACGAGTCCGGGCACGCGCTGATGGCCGCGCTGTGCGAGCGCGCCGACCCGGTCGCCAAGGTGACCATCCTCCCGGCCGGCGTCGCCCTCGGCGCCACCGAGCAGCTGCCCGAGGCCGAGCGGCACCTGTACAGCGAGGGCTACCTGACCGACCTGCTCACCGTCCAGCTCGGCGGCCGCGCGGCGGAACTGGTGGTCTTCGGCGAAGGCTCCACGGGCGCCGCCAACGACCTCGCCAACGCCACCTCGGTCGCCACCCGGATGGTCCGGGAATTCGGCCTCTCCCCGGAGCTCGGGCCGGTCGGCTACTCCAGCGGCACCCCGCACTACCTCGGCGACAACCCCGAGGACCTGCTGCGCCGCCCGTACTCCGAGCAGACCCAGCGCGCCGTGGACGAGGCGGTGGCCGGCCTGCTGCGCCAGGCCGAGCGGCGGGCCCTCGGCCTGCTCACCGAGCACCGGCACCACCTGGACGAGCTGGCGGCGCTGCTGGTGGCCCAGGAGACGGTGGACGGCGCGGTGGTGCTCGACATCCTGACGCACCCGGCGCCGGGCCCCGAGCGGCCGGTCTCGCTGCGGAAGCCGGACGGGCCGGCGGACGTGGACGGGATCGAGGAGCTGTTCGAGGTGATCGTGGACGGCAACGTCGCCAAGGCCGAGGGCCTGCCCGGCAAGCCCGCCCCCGAC
>NZ_JBIVVI010000071.1:0-14621 GCF_044757675.1 Kitasatospora sp. NPDC091257 | reverse complement strand
GACCGGGGACCGGGAAACCGGGGACGGGTCAGTCCTCCTCCTGCACCAGGTGGTCGACGCAGGCCGCGACGGCCAGCAGCAGACCGGCGTCCGCGCCGTCGGCGATCTCCACCCCGTAGGTGTCCCGGATCCGGAACCACTTGCGGCTGATCCGGGCCAGCTCGTCGCCGTGCTGGTTCTCGACCCGGTAGTCCTTGTCGATCAGGTTGCCGTGGATCTTCAGCTCGCCGCCGGAGGCCAGCTCCACCAGGTACTTGTCCCGGAACGGGGTGAACAGCTTCTCCCGGACGGTGGCGACCACCTCGCCGTCGGCGTCCTCGATCCTCATCGCGTCGCGGACGGTGAGCATCTTCTCCCTCACCACCGCGACCACCCGCCCGTGCGCGTCCTTCAGCTCGAAGGTGTCCCGCAGCCGCAGGACCTTGCCGTCCACCAGGAACGCCTTGTGCCCCCGGTCGTCCTCGATCCAGTAGTCCTCGCCGACCGCGAACAGCTTCTCCCTGACCAGATACCGCACCGTGCGACCTCCTCCGTGGTGACGTCGCCCCATTCGACCCCGAGCGCCCGGCCGCGGAGAAGCACCGCCACGGAGCACCGGCCGAAAACCCCGTCGCACGGCGGCCCCCGGTCCCCTTCAATACCGCCATGCACCCCGACCTCACCAACGGCCTCACCAACGACCTCACCAACAGCCTCACCAGCGGCCTCACCACCGCCGAGCTGCGCAGCGAGCGCCTCGACCTGCTGCCGATCGCCCCCGGGCACGCCGAGGAGCTGGCGGCCGCGCTCGCCGACCCGGCCCTGCACGCCTTCACCGGCGGCCGCCCGGCCACCGTCGAGGAGCAGCGCGCCCGCTGCGCCCGGCTCGCCGCCGGCTCCCCCGACCCGGCCGAGGCCTGGGGCAACTGGGTGCTGCGGCTGCGCGCCGACGGCGCCCTCACCGGCTACGTGCAGGCCACCGTCCGCCCCGACGCCTCCGAGGCCGAGGTCGCCTGGGTGGTCGGCACCCCCTGGCAGCGCCGCGGCCTGGCCACCGAGGCCGCCCGCACCCTGCTCGCCCACCTCGCCGACGCCGGCGTCACCACCGCCGCCGCCCACATCCACCCCGACCACCACGCCTCCGCCGCCGTCGCCCGCGCCCTCGGCCTGCGCCCCACCACCCGCACCCAGGACGGCGAGACCCGCTGGCAGTCCGACCTCACCCGGCACGCCCGGAATGCGGGCACCCGGCGTGCGGTTTGATTGACGCATGGCATCTCGTGCACGTGTACGCGCCCCCGAGCTGGTCGGGGCAGGCGGTTGGCTGAACACCGGCGGCAAGGAGCTCGCGCTCGCCGACTTCCGGGGCAAGATCACCATCCTGGACTTCTGGACCTTCTGCTGCATCAACTGTCTGCACGTCCTGGACGAGCTGCGGGAGCTGGAGGAGAAGCACCGCGACACCGTGGTGATCGTCGGGGTGCACTCGCCGAAGTTCGTGCACGAGGCCGACCACCAGGCGGTCGTCGACGCCGTCGCCCGCTACGAGGTGCACCACCCGGTGCTGGACGACCCGGCGCTGGTGACCTGGAAGCAGTACGCCGTCCGGGCCTGGCCGACGCTGGTGGTGATCGACCCGGAGGGCTACGTGGTCGCCCAGCACGCCGGCGAGGGCCACGCCCACGCGCTCGCCCGGCTGGTCGAGGAGCTGGAGGCAGAGCACGCCGCGAAGGGCACGCTGCGCCGCGGCGACGGCCCGTACGTGGCGCCGGAGCCGAGCGCCGGGGACCTCAAGTTCCCCGGCAAGGCGGTCCGGCTGCCGAACGGCCACTTCCTGGTCGCCGACTCCGGCCACCACTCGCTGGTCGAGCTGGCCGAGGACGGCGAGACGGTGGTGCGCCGGATCGGCGACGGGCAGCGCGGCCTGGTGGACGGCGACGGCGCGGACGGCGCCGGCCCGAGGTTCAGCGAGCCGCAGGGCCTCGCACTGCTTCCCGAGGGCCACCCGTACGACTACGACGTGGTCGTGGCCGACACCGTCAACCACTCCCTGCGCGGTGTCCGCCTCGCCGACGGCCGGGTGACCACCCTGGCCGGCACCGGCCGCCAGTGGTGGCAGGGCTCGGCCACCGAGGGCCCGGCCCGCGAGGTGGACCTCTCCTCGCCGTGGGACGTCGCCTGGTTCGACGGCCGGGTGTGGATCGCGATGGCGGGCGTGCACCAGCTGTGGTCGTACGACCCGGCCGCCGGCACCGTCGCGGTCGCGGCCGGCACCACCAACGAGGGCCTGGTGGACGGACCCGCCGCCGAGGCCTGGTTCGCCCAGTCGTCCGGCCTCGCGGTGTCGGCGGACGGCGAGCGGCTCTGGGTCGCCGACTCCGAGACCTCCTCGCTGCGCTGGGTTTCACGTGAAACAAAGGCGGTCCGCACCGCCGTCGGCAGCGGCCTGTTCGACTTCGGCCACCGCGACGGCGCGGCCGGTCAGGCACTGTTCCAGCACCCGCTGGGCGTCACCGTGCTGCCGGACGGCTCGGTGGCCGTCGCCGACACCTACAACCACGCGCTGCGCCGCTACGACCCGGCGAGCGGCGAGGTCAGCACCCTGGCCACCGACCTGCGCGAGCCCTCCGGGGCGGTCCTGGTGGACGGGGACATCGTGGTGGTCGAGTCGGCCCGGCACCGGCTGACCAGGCTGCGGCTGCCGGAGGAGGCGGTGCAGGTCGAGTCGGTGGCGCACCGCACCCGGCGCGCGGCCACCGAGGTCGCCCCGGGCCCCTTCCGGCTGGACGTGGTCTTCGAGGCGCCGAACGGCCAGAAGCTGGACGAGCGCTACGGCCCCTCCACCCGGCTGCTGGTCAGCGCGACCCCGCCCGAGCTGCTGGTCTCCGGCGCGGGCGCGGACACCGACCTCTCCCGTGAACTGGTGCTCTCCGCCGAGGTCACCGAGGGCGTGCTGCACGTCTCGGCGATGGCCGCCTCCTGCGACGACGACCCGGAGATCGAGTACCCGGCCTGCCACGTGCACCAGCAGGACTGGGGCGTGCCGGTGACGCTGGTGGCCGACGGCGCCCGCCGCCTGCCGCTGGTCCTCGCCGGGATGGAGTAACGCCGGACGGCGCGGGACGACGCGCGGCGCCACTGAACGGCGCGGGACGACGCGAAGGGGCCCGGCGGACGACCGCCGGGCCCCCCTCGCCGCCGTTCTCAGCCCTCCAGGAAGGCCTTGAGCGCGCTCGCCAGCAGGTACGGGTCCTCCGCCCCGCACAGCTCGCGCGCCGAGTGCATGGAGAGCGCCGCGATACCGCAGTCCACCGTCCTGATGCCCAGTCGCGCCGCCGTGATCGGGCCGATCGTCGTCCCGCAGGGCATGGCGTTGTTGGAGACGAAGCTCTGCCACGGCACGCCGGCCTTCTCGCAGGCGGCCGCGAACACCGCCCGGCCGACGCCGTCGGTCGCGTAGCGGTTGTTGACGTTGACCTTGAGGATCGGCCCGCCGTTCGGCATCGGGTGGTGGCCCGGCTCGTGCCGCTCGCTGTAGTTCGGGTGGACGGCGTGGCCCATGTCCGAGGAGAGGCAGACGGTGCCGGCGAGCGCCCGGGCCCGGTCCTCGGTGGTGCCGCCGCGCGCGTGGATCGTCCGGTCCATGACGTTGCCGAGCAGGGGGCTCTGCGCGCCGGTGTCGGACTCGCTGCCGGTCTCCTCGTGGTCGAAGGCGGCCAGCACCGGGATGTACGGCAGGTCGGCGGCGCCGTCGGCGGTGGCGACGGCGGCGAGCGCGGCGGTGGCCGCGTGCACCGAGAGCAGGTTGTCCAGGCGCGGGGCGGCCAGCAGCTCGCGGTCGCGGCCCAGGTAGGAGGCGGGCTGGACGTCGTGGGTCATGAGGTCCCAGCCGACCACGTCGGCGGCGGCCAGACCGGCCCGCCCGGCGACGTAGGAGATCAGCGCGCCCTCGTCGACCGGGCCGAGGCCCCAGATCGGGGTGAGGTGGCGCTGCTTGTCGAGCTTCATGCCCTCGTTGACCTGGCGGTCCAGGTGGATGGCGAGCTGCGGGACGCGCAGCAGCGGCTCGTCCAGCTGGACCAGCCGGACGGTGCCGTCCTTGAGCGCGAGCCGGCCGGAGAGGCCGAGGTCGCGGTCCAGCCAGGTGTTCAGCGGGACGCCGCCGTAGATCTCCACCGCGACCTGCCGCCAGCCCTCGGAACCGGTGTCCGGGACGGGCTTGACCCGCAGGTTGGGCGAGTCGGTGTGGGTGCCGACGATCCGGAACGGGGTCTCGGGGCCCGCCCCCTGCGGCAGGTACCAGGCGATCAGCGCGCCCCCGCGGATCAGGTAGCGCCCGCCGGCCGCGTCGTCCCACGCGTCCGTCTCGGCGACCTGCCGGAAGCCCGCCTTCTCCAGCCGCTCCGCGGCGCTCGCCACCGCGTGGTACGGCGAGGGCGAGGTACCGAGGAACGCGATCAGGTCGTCGCTGTGCGTCCGGTCGAAAAATGCCTGGCGGGCGGCGGTCGACATACTGCTCCTGGGTCGAGTGAGGGCCGAAGCCGGATGGGGAGTCGACTTCGCACCTGAGCATATGCCCGTACACGGACACGGCATTCGGAACGCCTCAGCCGCGAACCGGCCCGCGCGGCCGGTGGTTTCCGTCCTCCGGACCGCGGCCGCGGACACACCGAAGGGCCCGGTGGCAGCCGGGCCCTTCGGTGCGAGGGTGTGTCAGGCGGTTCGAATGCCGGGAGGCGTCCCGCACGGCGCGCCCCGGGAAGGGCGGTGGCGGGTGGCCCCGGGACGGGTGACCTAGAAGGCCTCCTCCGCCAGCTCCATGATCTCGTTGTCGATGCCCTCGGCGATCAGTCGCTGCGGGGCGACGGTCGGCAGGACGTTCTTGGCGAAGAAGCGGGCCGCCGCGACCTTGCCCTGGTAGAAGGGGACGTCCTTCTCCGAGGCGCCGGCCTCCAGCTTGGCCAGGGCCACCGCGGCCTGGCGCAGCAGCAGCCAGCCGACCACGACGTCGCCGGAGACCATCAGCAGGCGGGTGGTGTTGAGGCCCACCTTGTACATGTTCTTGACGTCCTGCTCGACCGAGGTCAGGTCGGCGATCAGCTTGCCGACGATGGCCTCCAGGTCGCCCGCGGCCTTGGCGAGCAGGTCGCGCTCGGCGGCCAGGGCGTCGCCGCCCTCGGCGGAGCCGATGAACTTCTGGATCTGCTCGTTCAGCGCGGTGAGCGCCTGGCCGCCGTCCTTGACGATCTTGCGGAAGAAGAAGTCCTGGCCCTGGATCGCCGTGGTGCCCTCGTACAGGGTGTCGATCTTGGCGTCCCGGATGTACTGCTCGATCGGGTACTCCTGGAGGTACCCGGAGCCGCCGAAGGTCTGGAGCGACTGGGCGAGCTGCTCGTAGGACTTCTCCGAGCCGTAGCCCTTGACGATCGGCAGCAGCAGGTCGTTGAGGCGCTCGGCGGCCTCGTCGCGCTCGCCGCGCAGCTTGGCGGCCATCATGTCGTCCTGGGTGGACGCGGTGAACAGGACCAGCGCGCGCATGCCCTCGGCGTAGGCCTTCTGGGTCAGCAGCGAGCGGCGCACGTCCGGGTGGTGGGTGATGGTGACGCGCGGGGCGGTCTTGTCCAGGAACTGCGATATGTCGGCGCCCTGCACGCGCTCCTTGGCGTACTCCAGGGCGTTCAGGTAGCCGGTGGAGAGGGTGGCGATGGCCTTCGTGCCGACCATCATGCGGGCGAACTCGATGATCTTGAACATCTGGCGGATGCCGTCGACCTTCTCGCCGAGCAGCCAGCCCTTGGCCGGGTGCTTGGCACCGAAGGTCATCTCGCAGGTGTTCGAGGCCTTGAGGCCCATCTTGTGCTCGACGTTGGTGGCGTAGGCGCCGTTGCGCTCGCCCAGCTCGCCGGTCTCCCAGTCGAAGTCGAACTTGGGGACGATGAACAGGCCCAGGCCCTTGGTGCCCGGCTTGCCGCCCTCGGGGCGGGCCAGCACCATGTGGATGATGTTCTCGGACATGTCGTGCTCGCCCGAGGTGATGAAGCGCTTCACGCCCTCGATGTGCCAGGAGCCGTCCTCCTGCTGGATCGCCTTGGTGCGGCCGGCGCCCACGTCGGAGCCCGCGTCGGGCTCGGTGAGGACCATGGTGGAGCCCCACAGGCGGTCGGTCATCCGCTTGGCGATCTCAAGCTGCTCCTCGGTGCCCTCCTCGGCGATGACGCCGGCGAAGGCCGGGCCGGAGGAGTACATCCAGATGGCCGGGTTGGAGCCCAGGATCTGCTCGGCGAAGGCCCAGATCAGCGAGTTCGGGGTGACCTGGCCACCGATCGACTCCGGGATGCCCAGACGCCACCACTCGGCGTCCATGAAGGTCTGGTAGCTCTTCTTGAAGGCGGCCGGGACCGGCGCGGTGTTGGTCTCCGGGTCGAACACCGGCGGGTTGCGGTCGGTGTCGGCGAAGGACGCCGCGAGGTCGTTCTCGGCGAGGCGTGCGATCTCGCTGAGGATGTTCTTCGCGGTCTCGACGTCCATGTCCGCGAACGGTCCGGTGCCGTACACCTGCTCGCGGCCGAACACCTCGAAGAGGTTGAACTCCACGTCCCGCAGGTTGGACTTGTAGTGACCCATGGCCGTTATCTCCGGTTCGTCGCTTCCGGGAGACCGCCGCGTTCCGGCGTCCCGTACCCACCAGTAGGCATCATGATGCTACCCAGCGGTAACTTGGGCAAGCCCCCGCCGGTGAATCCGCTATGAACGTGGTCACGTCCCACAGTCGGGGCGACCACTCCTTGTCAGGATCGATGCCAGCACAAGAGGGTGCGCTCCCGCTAGCCTGTCCGTGTGTACGGATATGACCAGAACACATACCCGGGCGACCCCTACCAGCAGCAGGCGGGACCGCAGCAGGGCATGAACGGCATGCCCGGACCCGACGCCTACGGCGGGCAGTCGCAGGCCCCCCAGCAGTCCCTGTACCCCGAACCGTCGCCGCCCTCACTCGCGGACGCCGTGCGGGCCTTCACCACCGGCTCGATGGCGGTCGAGGACTTCCAGGCGATCTTCATCACCTCGAAGGTGCACTGCCCCCGCGGCGACCGCCCCGGCTTCCTGGCGCTGCACAACACCCCGACGCCGGTGATCCCCATGTTCAGCTCGCTGAAGGAGCTGCGCCGCTACGCGGGCAAGGAGTCCAAGCACTTCACCGTGACCGGCGCCGAGGTCCTGGACCTGCTGCCGACCGGCTACGGCTTCGCGCTGGACATGGAGGGCGAGCACCGGATGGTGTTCGACGCCAAGGCCGTCGAGCAGATGGTCGACTTCACGATGCGCCGGATGTACGGCTGACCCATCCTGGAAGAGGAGCCCCCGCTCCTCCGTCTCTACATAGTTCAATTTTCAACTTGCTTGTTGTTGAGAATTGAACTAACCTCGTGCACGTAGGCCAGACACCCCCCGAAGGAGGCCGACATGCCCGCCGTGACCGTCGACAACCCGCTGACCCTCCCGCGCGTCACCACGCCGGACCCCGCCGTCACGAGCGCACGGCCGGTCCTCACCGTGGCGACCGCCCCCGAGGGCTTCGAAGGCGAGGGCTTCCCCGTCCGCCGCGCCTTCGCCAAGATCAACACCAAGTACCTCGACCCGTTCATCATGATGGACCAGATGGGCGAGGTGGACTACGCGGCCGGCGAGCCCAAGGGCACCCCCTGGCACCCGCACCGCGGCTTCGAGACCGTCACCTACATCATCGACGGAACGTTCATCCACCAGGACTCGCACGGCGGCGGCGGCACCATCACCGACGGCGACACCCAGTGGATGACGGCCGGCTCCGGCCTGCTGCACATCGAGAGCCCGCCGGAGTCGCTGGTGATGTCCGGCGGCCTCTTCCACGGCCTCCAGCTGTGGGTGAACCTGCCCGCCTCGGACAAGATGATCGCCCCGAAGTACCAGGACATCCGCGGCGGCAGCGTCAAGCTGCTCAGCACCGAGGACGGCGGCGCGCTGCTCCGGGTCATCGCGGGCGAGCTCGACGGCCACCAGGGCCCCGGCACCACCCACACCCCGATCACCATGATCCACGCGTCGATCAGCCCCGGCGCCCAGATCACCCTGCCCTGGCGCGCCGACTTCAACGCCCTCGCCTACGGCCTCGCGGGCAGCGGCTCGGCCGGCGCCGAGCGGCGCCCGTTCCACATGGGCCAGGCCGTCGTCTTCGGCGACGGCGACTCCATCACCCTGCGCGCCGACGAGAAGCAGGACTCGCGCAACGCCACCTTCGAGGTCGTCCTCCTCGGCGGCCTCCCGATCCGCGAACCCGTCGCCTGGTACGGCCCGTTCGTGATGAACAGCCACCGCGAACTCCAGCAGGCCATGGAGGACTTCCAGGCCGGCCGGCTCGGCACCGTCCCCGCCGACGGCCACTGAGGGCCCCGGAGCCGGAACGGCGGAACGGTCGCAGGTGTCGCCTGCGGCCGTTCCGCCGTTCCGCCGTTCTGTGGTTCTGTGGTTCTGTCGTTCTGTCGTCTCTTGCGCCGCCCGACCCCGACCCCGCGCCCGCGGTCCGGGGCCGGGTCCCGGCTCCGCTACAGCAGCGCGTAGAGGGCCGAGGCGTCGTCGTGCGTCTTGCCGCGCGGCCAGCGCTCGCAGCCGGCGTCCGCCCGCTCCACCGCCCGGACCTGGGCGATCAGCTCGCCCGGCCCCGACTCGGCGAGCAGCCGCAGCACGTCGCCCCAACTGCCCAACCCGAAGCGCTCGGTGTAGCGCGAGGCACCGTCGGTGAGGGCCGCCAGCGCGTGCAGCCGGTCCAGCCGGACGAAGCCGGTCTCGGCGTGCTCGGCCGCCCGGGGGCTCGCGGCGGCGATCCACGGTCCGGCACCCCGGTTGCGGGCGGCGCGTACGGCCATCGCGTACTCCAGGTGCAGCGCGGCCCGCTCGGCCGAGCCGGGGACGGTCTCCCAGACCTGGTGGCGCAGCTCCTCCCCCGCGGGGAAGCGCTGGTTGTCCCCGATCACCTTCGGCGGACCGTCCTTCAACTCCAGCACCAGCAGGGAGTCGCCGAGCACCAGGTACTCCAGCGCCTCGCCGTGCCGCCGGGCCGCGACGACCATCGCGGCGGGGGTGTTGGGGTGGGCGAGGTCGCAGCGGCCGCCGTGCAGCGCGGCCGTCTCCACGATGGCGTCGGCCAGGCACTCGGCGATCGAACGGTCCGCCCGGTCGGTGAGCCGGGCGAGCAGGTGCACGCCCAGCCGGCGCACGTACCAGGCCGTCCCGTGCCGGCACCCGGACTCCAGACCGGCCGGCGAGCTCGCGCCGTCCAGCAGGACCAGCGCCTCCGGCGAGGCCGCCACGAAGTCCTCGCTCTCGCGGTCGGGCCGCCGTGCTTCCCCTGCGAGCTGTAGCTGCATCCCGACAGTGTGGCCGCCGCGCGTGGCCCGCGCCCAGACCCGTGCGCCGGTGTGGCGCGGGCCGGGGCGCGACGCCCGGTGGCAGCCGGGGTGATTCGGCCATACCGTCGGACAGTGACCGGACGATTCGGCCAATCGGAGCGGGCCGGGTTTGGGATCACCTTCGGGTGTCCGGGCCGCCCGCGACTGACGAGGAGCGGAAGATGTTCTGGCAGTTCATCGTGTTGCTGGCCGCCTCGCTCGGCTTCCCGACCGCCGCCCTGCTCTTCCTGATCGGCGGGCCGCGCTTCCCCGACGAGCAGCGCGGCCCCGACACCCGGGGCTCCGGGGCCACCCGGGCGTCCTAGGGTTTCCGGGATCCCCTGCGTCCCGGAAACCCTAGAAGGCCCGGAGGCCCTGCACCCCCGAGCCGCTACGGCTTCCAGGCCGGGTCGCGGCCGAGCAGCGCCAGGGCGCGGGCGAACCGCCCGTCGCCGCCGCCGGGTTCGAGCCCCGGGCCGAAGGCCCGGCCGGGCGCCCGGTGTTCCTCGGTGTTCGGGACGGCCTCGGTCACCGTCAGCAGCGCGGCGGCCAGCGCGTCGTCGCCGTCCACCGCCGCGACCAGTCCGTCCGCGGTGCCGAGCGCGGCGGCGACGTCCCAGCCGTGCACCAGGGTGTCCAGCAGGTGGAAGCCCACCGCCTGGGTGAACGGGAACGGGCCGCCGTCGCGGATCTCGGGCAGCCAGAGCGGCCGGTCCTCGGCGGCCGCCGCTCGGAAGGCCTCGACGAGGTCGGTACCGGTGCGGCGGAAGGCGCCCGCCGGGTCCGCGCCGAGCGGGGCGTCCGCGAACAGCGCGAGGTCGGGCCCGGCACCGCGGGCGGCCGCGGCGAAGCCCTGGTGCTGGCCGACGCAGTGCTCCAGCAGCTTGCGCAGCGTCCACCCGGCGCAGGGGGTGGGCAGGTCGAGTTGGTCCGGCCGTAGGCCGTCCACCACCTGGACGGCCAACTCCATGGCCTGTGCGTGCAGTTCGACGATCCTCATGCGACAGCGACCTCCCGGCCGGCAGAGATGAATCCGATCACCTGATCAACGACGGTCGGCTCCGCGATAATCCGGCGGTGGCCGAGCCCCTGAGTGACCACCAGGTCCAGCCGCTCCCCGTACGCCCCGCGCAGCCGCTGCGCCTCGCTCGGCGGGACGATGCCGTCGCCCTCGTCGTGCACCACCAGCACCGGCCCGGCGACCGCCTCGACCCGGCGCGCCGCGTCGTAGCGTTCCCAGCCCCCGGCGTCCCCGCCGAACAGCTCCCGCTCGATCCGCTCCCGCAGCGCCCGCTCGACCTCGGCGTTCAACCCGAGCCCGGCACAGAACGCGGCCGGGAAGAAGCCGACCCGGGACACCCCGGAGACGGCCGCCAGCCGCCCGGCCCGCAGGCCGTCGGCCAGCGCTCCGAAAGCCGCGCAGACGCCGAGCGAGTGCGCCACCACCGCCTCGAACGGCCCGTACCGCTCCTGGAGTTGCAGCGCGAGCTCGCGGTACTCCAGCACGCTGGTGGTCCGGCCGCCGGAGTCGCCGTGGCCCGGCGCGTCGAAGGCGACGGCGCTCAGCCCGAGCGCCCGCAGCCGGGGCACGTACGGGGCGAACCGGGAGGCCCGGGAGCGCCAGCCGTGCAGCAGCAGGACCGGCCGCTCGCCGCTCCCCCAGCGGTAGCCGACCACCGGTTTGCCGCCCACGGCGAGCCGCTCGGTGACCGCCCGCCCGTGCACCTCCCGCTCCGAGTCGCGCACCCGGCTGCGCCGCACCGGGTGCGTGAACAGTTCGAAGGCGGCCCGCCCGGCCAGGCCGGGAGCGATCCGGGCCGTGGGGTTGAGGGTCGTACGGATCAGTGCCTGAACCGGGTCCATCGGATCTCCCTGCTCTCCGCGCTCCTTGTCACGCCTCGCTCGCGTCGAGATATTAGCACGATCGTTCGTGCAGTTTTCAGAGGCTTTCCGAGGCCCCCGAGGTCCACGCACTACCCTGGGCGGCACGCACGACGAGCAGAACAGGGGCGGACGATGGCCGGACCGACCACCGACGGACGGGTCCTGCGCGGCGAGGAGACCCGCCGGGCGGTGCTGCGCCGCGCCGTCTCCATCGCCTCCGTCGAGGGCCTGGACGCGCTCTCCATCGGCCGCCTCGCCACCGACCTCGGGCTCAGCAAGAGCGGCGTCTTCGCCGGCTTCGGCTCCAAGGAGGAGCTGCAGCTCGCCACCGTCCGGGCCGCCCGCCGGATCTTCGCCGACGCCGTCGTCGCCCCGGTCGCCGACGTCCCGCCCGGCCTCGCCCGGGCCCGCGCCCTCTGCGAGAGCTGGCTCGCCTACTCCCGCGCCCGGGTCTTCCCCGGCGGCTGCTTCTTCTACGAGGTCACCGCCGAGTTCGACGCCCGCCCCGGCCCCGTCCGGGACGCCCTGGCCGGCTGCGCCCGGGAGTGGTCCGACACCGTCGTCGAGGCCCTCGACGCCGCCCGGGCCACCGGTGGCCTGCGCCCCGACACCGACCTCGGGGACCTCGCCTTCGCCCTGATCGCGGTCCTGGAGACGGCCAACTCCCAGGCCGTGCTGCACGACGAGGACGCCCCGTACGAACGGGCCGGCCGCCTGCTGCTGCGCCTGCTGCGCGCCGAGGCCACCGACCCGGCCGACCCGGCGCTCGCCTAACGCCCCGCCAACACCCCTTCGATGAAGGCCGCCTGGGCCAGCAGCCGCTCGTCGCCGCCCGCCGCGCCGACCACCTGGAGCCCCAGCGGCAGCCCCTCCGCGGTCCGCCCGGCCGGCAGGCTCAGCGCGGGCCGCCCGAGGAAGCTCCACGGCAGCGACATCACCGCGTCCCCGGTGCTGTGCAGGCCCTCCGGCGCCCCGCCGGTCGCCGAGGGCGCCAGCCACAGGTCCACCCCGGCCGCCGCACCCGCCGCGGCCACCCGTTCGACCAGCCGCTCCCGGAACCGCAGGGCGGCCTCCCGGTCCTCGGCCGCGACGGCCCGGCCGGCCCGGATGCCCGCCACCGTCTCCGGCCGGTAGAGCCCGCCGAAGCGGGCGAACCAGTCGGCGTGGCCGCGGGCCAGCTCGAAGCGGTTGACCGTCTGCAGCCGCCGGGTGATCCCGGCGAAGTCGGGGAACAGCTCGACCCGGCGCACCGTGAACCCGGCCCGCGCCAACCGCGCCAGCTGCTCCTCGAAGGCCTGCAGCGCGGCCGGTTCGGCGTACTCCAGGTACGTGCCGTCCGGCACCCCGAGCACAGGTCCGGGCGCCTCGCCGCGCTCCGGTCGCCAGTCGTCGCAGAGCAGCGGGGCCACCAGGGCGGCGCCCGCCAGGTCGGCGGTGAAGGTCCCCAGGGTGTCGAAGCTCGGCGCGTTCGGGATCACCCCCGCGATCGGGATCCGCCCGTACGTCGGCCGGAAGCCCACCACCCCGCAGTACGCGGCCGGGCGGATCACCGAGCCGACCGTCTGGGTGCCGATCGCCAGCGGCACCAGCCCGGCCGCGACCGCCGCCGCCGAACCGCTGCTGGAGCCGCCCGGGGTGTGCCCCGGGCGGTGCGGATTGCGGGTCGGACCCGGGGCGCTCGCGGCGAACTCGGCGGTCACCGTCTTGCCCGCGACCAGCGCCCCCGCCGCCCGCAGCCGGTCCACCACCACGGCCTGCGGCCCGGCCAGCACCCCGGGCGGCAGCGCCGAACCGCCGTGCGTGGGCAGCCCGTCCACGCGCACGATGTCCTTGACGCCCACCGCCACCCCGTACAGCGGCGGCCGCCCGTCCCGCTCCGGGTACCGCGCGGCCAGCTCCCGCGCCTGCGCCCGCAGCCGTTCGTGCCGGCCGGGCTCCGGCACGAACGCGTGGATCAGCGGGTCCACCCGCTCGACCAGCGCGCACAACCGGTCGACGTACTCGGAAAGTTCCGGCACACCGGCCCGCAGCCCGGCGGCCTCGTCGGTCAACGGCCGCGGCCGGACGAGGGGTTCCTCCATGCCGAGCACGGTAGCGCCGTTTACGGGTGCTCGGCCGCCAGGTACGGCGCCTCGCGCAGGAAGTACGCCCCACAGGTGTGGCAGCACAGCTCCGGGGTCTTCCCCCAGTCCACCGCCGACCGCACCCGCGCCTGCGGATCGAGCTCGCGGCCGCACATCGCCACGCTCTCCTCACCCCGGACCACGTGCCACAGCCGCACTCCGCCGGCCTCGCCGCCGGCGCCGTACTCGGCTCGCATCTGGTGCATCATGCCCCCCATCGTCCGGCCGCCGCGCGCGCCCGGCAACCGGAGGACGGCAGACCGTCCCCTGGTCGAAATCCGGCCACAGCAGCACGGTAGGGTGCGCGGTCGCGACCAGTGCCAGCGGCTCGGCCATGGCCTCAATTCGCCTGATTTCAGCCAAATTCATCCAAAAATGGGGGCCCTTCACCATGCGCACTTCCCGACTCCTGGCCGCGTCCACGCTGGTGGCACTCTCGCTCGGCGCCACCGTCGGCGCCGCCACCGCCGGTGCCGTGGGCATCACCGCCTCTCCGAGCGCCGGCGCCACGGCCACTCCGTCGGCCTCCGCCCCGCCGAGCGCCGGCGCCACCACCCCCGGCAGCCCGACCCCGACGGCCACCGCCAAGCCGACGAACCTGCCGACCCGGCCGGTGCCGACGCCGACCGTCGACAACCGCTGCCACGGGGGCGTCTACCAGAGCAACCTGCTCAAGGTCACCGGCACCGGCCTGTACGGCACCACCCTGGTCAAGGGCGGCCAAGCCGCCGAGATGACCATGACCTGGGAGAACAAGAGCGGCGTCGACCTCCCCGTCGTCCACAACTCCCTCTACGTGACCGATGAGTTCGGGGACCGTCCGGTCCAGTGGAGCACCGAGTTCTTCGACGTCCAGCTGGACACCGGGTCCGGCTGGAAGCCCGCCAAGCTCGACGACCGCGCCCTCCTGGCGCCCGATTTCAAGCTGGCCAAGGGCGAGAAGATCACCTACAAGGTCCGGATCGCCGCCACCGCCAAGGCCCCGGTCGGTCACTACGGCGCGAACTACGAAGCCGGCTCGGACGCCTTCGACAACGACAAGGTCCCGACTCCGGCCAACAACAAGCCGCAGGCGTGCACCCAGTTCCTCGACGACTACCTGGGCGAGTTCAACGTGGGCGAGGCCGGTGCCACGACGGCCACCAACGCCCCCGCCACCAACGCCCCGGCCGCCACCGCGCTCATACAAACTGTCATACATGCTCACAGC
>NZ_JBIVVI010000070.1:0-14870 GCF_044757675.1 Kitasatospora sp. NPDC091257 | reverse complement strand
GGGGTGAGCCGCTCGGGCCCGTCCCCGTCCCCGTAGAGCCGGTCGGCGACGGCTTCCAGGGTGGCGTCGGCCAGGCCGGTGACCAGCACCGGGGCGTCGGTCTCGGCGGCGAGCGCGGTCAGCTCCTCCTGCCGGCGGCGGGCCAGGGCGGCCAGCCAAGGGTCGGGCGAGGAGGCGGCGGCCCCGGGCAGCGCGCCGTGCACCACCACGGCGTCCGGCCGGTGCCCGTGCAGCGCGAGTCCGGCCCGGATCCGGCGCAGCTCGCGGTACGGGTGGCCGTCGGCCGGGACGACCAGCCGGACGCTGGTGCCGGGGCCGGTGATCGCGGCGCGGGACTCGGCGAGCGCCGCGACGGCCTTGGTGCGCCCCTCGTACAGCCAGTCGGCGGGCATCGGGACGCCGGCCAGTCCGGCCAGCAGCGGGCGCAGCGCCCGGGCGGCCTGCCGCTGCTCGGGGACGAGCCGGTCCAGGTAGCGGGCGAGCTGTTCGGGCAGGGCGAGGGTGGCGATCAGCTCGGCGGGCGGCGGGGCGAGCACGACCAGGACGTCCTGGTCGGCGGCGGGCAGGGCGCGCAGCAGGGCGAGCCGGGCGATGCCGGGGAGGGCGGTGAGCTCCTCGGGGTCGAGCTGTTCGGCGCCGAGCAGGTCGAGGGCGGGCTTGAGCCGGCCGGTGAGCTCGCCGACGGCGTAGCGGAAGGCGGCCTGCTCGTCGATCCGGGAGACGGTCAGGCCCGGTGCGTGGAGGAGCGGTTCGGGCTCCAGCCGGGTGCCGAGGGCGGAGTCCAGGGCGCGGTGCGGGTCGTCGGCGGCCAGCAGCCAGGTGCGGTGGCCGCGCCGGGCGGCGTGCAGGGCGGTGGCGGCGGCCACCGTGGGAGCCCCCGAGTCACCGCTGATCAGGATGGTGCGTGTCGCCGTCATGCCGTCCGGCCCCCCGTTCGGTCGTGTCAGCCTTCGACGCGCTTCTTCAGACCGGCCAGGGCGCGGTCGATGATGACCTTCTCGGCCTTGCGCTTGATCATGCCGAGCATCGGGATCTTGACGTCCACGGCGAGCTGGTACGTCACCTCGGTGCGGCCGCCGGCCAGCGGGGCGAGGGTGTAGGAGCCGTCCAGCGAGCGGAGCATCTGGCTGCGGACGAGGGTCCAGGAGACCTCGCGGTCGCCGTCCCAGGTGTAGGCGAGGACGTGCTCGTCGCGGATGGCGCCGGCGTCGAGCAGCAGCCGGACCTCGGCGGCGCGGCCGTCCTCGCCAGCCTTGAGGACCTCGATCTCCTTGACCTCCCCGGTCCAGGCCGGGTAGGCGGCGAAGTCGGCGATCACGGCCATGACCGTGGCCGGGGTCGCGTCGATGGTGATGCTCGACCTGGTGTGCTCCGCCATGGAATGGCCCTCCGCCTCGTCCCTCTGCCTGCCGGTCCGGCCGGGGCGCGCTCGGCCCGGTCCGCCCGGAGCAGGCTATCGCGCCCGGCGGGCGGCGCGGCGGGGCGGGCCGTGCCCGGCGGGCTGCCGTGGCGCGGGCGGGCGCCGGGCGGCCGGGCATGTTACCGGCCGGTCGCCCTGCTCTGTCATAGGGTGCCATTCGAACGACCCGGTCACGGCCTGGTCCGACCCGGCCGGGTGTGACACTTCGAACACCGGAGCCGACCCCTCTGGTCGAAGCTGCCTACCGGGCAGTAACGTCCTGCCGTCCCGCAGCGTCGCGTACGAGGAGCAGTCTTGCTCGACTTCAGCCTTCCGGCCCTCTACCAGGTACCGAGCAACGGCAACCTCGCCGACCCGGTGCACCGGAACGCCGAGATGCACCCGGATCTCGCCGTGCTCAGCCGGAAGGTGGACGGCCAGTGGCAGGAGTTGACGTCGGTCCAGTTCCTGGCCGAGGTGCACGCCACCGCCAAGGGCCTGATCGCCGCCGGTGTCGAGGCGGGTGACCGGGTCGCCATCATGTCCCGTACCCGGTACGAGTGGACGCTGCTGGACTTCGCGATCTGGACGGCCGGCGCGATCACCGTGCCGGTGTACGAGACCTCCTCCGCCGAGCAGGTCGAGTGGATCCTCGGCGACTCCGGCGCGGTCGCCGTGATCATCGAGACCGACCAGCACGTCCGGGTGGTCGGCGCGGTCCGCGAGCGGCTGCCGGAGCTGAAGCACACCTGGCAGATCGAGGGCGGGGCGATCGCCGCCCTGGCCGAGGCCGGGCAGGACGTCCCGGACGCGACGATCGAGGAGCGCCGCCGGATCGCCGGCCCCGACGACATCGCCACCATCGTCTACACCTCGGGCACCACCGGCCGCCCGAAGGGCTGTCAGCTGACCCACGGCAACTTCCTGGCCGAGTGCGGCAACGTCGTCGAGCGCCTGGCCCCGATGTTCAACACCGGCGAGAGTTCGGTCCTGCTCTTCCTGCCGCTGGCCCACGTCTTCGCCCGGCTCGTCGAGATCGCCCCGGCGATGGCCCCGATCAAGCTCGGCCACGTCTCCGACATCCGGGACGTCACCGCCGAGCTGGCCTCCTTCAAGCCGACCCTGATCCTGGGCGTGCCCAGAGTGTTCGAGAAGGTCTACAACACCGCCCGCTCCAAGGCCCAGGCCGACGGCAAGGGCAAGATCTTCGACAAGGCCTCCGACACCGCGATCGCCTACAGTCGGGCGCTGGACGCGGGTGGCCCCGGTCTGCTGCTGCGGCTCAAGCACGCGGTCTTCGACAAGCTGGTCTACGGCAAGCTGCGCGCCGCCCTCGGCGGCCGGGCCCGCTACGCCATCTCGGGCGGCGCCCCGCTCGGCGAGCGCCTGGGCCACTTCTACCGGGGCATCGGCTTCACCGTGCTGGAGGGCTACGGCCTGACGGAGACCTGCGCGGCCACCGCCTTCAACCCGTGGGACAAGCAGAAGATCGGTACGGTCGGCCAGCCGGTGCCCGGCTCCTCCGTGCGGATCGCCGAGGACGGCGAGGTCTTCTTCAAGGGCCCGCACGTCTTCACCGGCTACTGGAACAACCCGAAGGCCACCGCCGACACCCTCAAGGACGGCTGGATCGCCACCGGCGACCTCGGCTCGCTCGACTCCGACGGCTACCTGACCATCACCGGCCGCAAGAAGGAGATCATCGTCACGGCCGGCGGCAAGAACGTCGCCCCCGCCGTGATCGAGGACCGGATCCGGGCCCACGCCCTGGTCGGCGAGGTCATGGTGGTCGGCGACCGCAAGCCCTTCATCGCCTGCCTGATCACCGTCGACCCGGACTTCTTCCCGAAGTGGAAGGAGCTCAACGGCAAGCCCGCCGGCGCCACCGTCGCCGACCTCGCCGACGACCCGGACCTGCTGGCCGCCCTCCAGAGCGCGGTGGACGACGGCAACGCCGCCGTCTCGCACGCCGAGGCGGTCAAGAAGTTCCGGCTGCTGGACACCGAGTTCTCCGAGGAGAGCGGCCACCTGACGCCCTCGCTCAAGCTCAAGCGCAACGTCGTGCTGAAGGACTACGCGGCCGACATCGAGGCGCTCTACCGGAAGTAGCCGCCGGAAGCGGCCGCCCGACGCGGCCCGACCGCGGGCGCCGGACGGGCCCCGCCACTCCAGGAAGTGGCGGGGCCCGTCGGCGTCACCCGGCCAGCAGCGAGGTCAGCCGCCCGGCCAGCAGGTCCCAGCGCCAGGAGCGCTCCACCCAGCGCCTCCCGGCCTCGCCCATCCGCCGCCGCAGCTCCTCGTCGCGCAGCAGCCGCACGATCCGCTCGGCCGCCGCCGGGGCCGAGCCGCCGGGCACCACGTACCCGGTCTCGCCCTCCAGCACCGCGTCCGGCGCGCCGCCGGAGTCCCCCGCGACCACCGGCAGGCCAGTCGCCGAGGCCTCCAGGTAGACGATGCCCAGGCCCTCGACGTCCAGCCCCCCGCGCCGGGTGCGGCACGGCATCGCGAAGACGTCCCCGGCCCCGTAGTGGGCGGGCAGCTCCTCCCACGGCACCGAGCCGGTGAACCGCACCGAGTCCCGCACGCCCGTGGCGTCGGCGAGCTTCTCCAGGTCCGCCCGGTACGGGCCGCCGCCGACGATCAGCAGCACCGCGTCCGGCACGTCGGCGAGGATCTGCGGCATCGCCTCGATCAGGGTGTCCTGGCCCTTGCGCGGCACCAGCCGGGAGACGCAGACCACCACCGGCCGGTCTGCCAGCCCGAGCCGGCGGCGCACCTCGGCGCCCCCGGAGCCCGGGTGGAAGGTCGTCTCGTCCACGCCCGGCGGCAGCTGGACCATCCGGGCCGCCGCCTGCGGCCCGACCGCGGCGGCGATCCGGGAGCGGGTGTACTCGCCCAGGTAGGTCAGCACGTCGGTGCCGGCGCCGATCCGGCGCAGCAGCTGCCGGGAGACCGGCAGCTGGGCCCAGGCGGCCTCGTGGCCGTGGGTCATGCCGAGCAGCCGCCCGGCCCCGGCCCGGCGCAGCGTGGGCGCCATCAGCCCGAGCGGCGCGGCGGCGCCGAACCAGACCGAGTCGCACTTCTCCGCGCGCAGGATCTCGGCGGCCCGCCGGGTGACCCGCGGTGTGGGAACCATCACCTTCGTCCGGTCCCGGATCACCGGGAACGGCTGCTCGGCGTCGAAGCGGGCCACCTCGCTGCCGTCCCGCCAGGTCGAGGCGTACACCACGACACTGCCTGCGGGCTGACGGACGGCCATGTTGTGCACGAAGGCCTGGATGCCACCGGGGCGCGGCGGGAAGTCATTGGTGACGATCAAGGTTCTGTGCATCAGGCCACGGCTCGCTCGGTCGGGGGGTGCGCGGTGTACCGCTGGGTGATCCGTACGATAGGTCAACACCATGACCCGCCGGGAACGGAACCGCGCACGGCAACCGTTTGACCCCCGGGTCAGTCCTAGTACCTAGGCCGCAGTGCGACGCGGCCCGGGCGTCCGTCTCCACGACGCCTCCGGTGGGGACGTCCGAGACGAACGAGGGAGCGCAGTGGAATTGGCCCCGGCCACCGAGCCCGGTTCTTCACGCGGCCGCCTCGGCCGCCCGCTCGGGGCGCTCGCCGCGCTCGGCGCCACCTGGATCGCCACCCGCGCGCTGCTGGTGCTGCTGGCGACGGGCGTGCTGAAGGCGCCCGGCGGCGACGTCACGGCGGACGTCTGGATGATCTACCACGCCTGGTACGGCGTGCTCCAGACCGGCACCTTCCCCTTCGACGACGTGACCTGGCAGTACCCGCCGGGCGCCGCCCTGGTGATCCTGCTGCCGGGCCTGCTGCCCTGGTCGTACCTGGTCTCGTTCTGGGTGATCTGCGGGATCGCCGACGCCGCCGCGGCCGCGCTGCTGGTGCGCACCGGCCTGCGCCGGGGCCGGGCGCTGACCGGCGCCTGGATGTGGGTGGTGGGCGTCCCGCTGCTCGGCCCGATGATCTACAACCGCTTCGACGTCATCGTCACCGCGGTCGCCCTGGCCGGTCTGCTGGCGCTGATCCGCCGCCCGGCGGTCGGCGGGCTGCTGCTGGGCCTGGGCGGCATCGTCAAGATCTGGCCGCTGCTCGGCCTGATCGGCACCCCCTCCGGCCGCCGCACCCGCCGTTCCTGGACGCTGGCCGGCGCCACCGCCGTCTCGATCGGCTTCCTGCTGGCCGCCGGGATGAACGGCGCCTTCGACTTCCTGGCCTTCCAGAAGGACCGCGGCATCGAGGTCGAGTCGCTCGGCGCGCTGCCGCTGCACTTCGCCCGGCTCGCCGGCGGCTGGGACGGCAGGGTCACGATGAACTACGGCTCCCCCGAGATGCTCGGGCCGTGGGTGAGCGTGATCAGCAAGGTGATGATGGCCGGCACCGTGCTGGGCTTCGCCTGGCTGCTGCTGTGGCGCTACACCTCCAAGCGCCGCAGCGCGGCCACCATGTACGACGCGGCGCTCTGCGCGCTGCTGATCTTCGTGGTGACCAGCCGGGTGATCAGCCCGCAGTACCTGGTCTGGCTGGTCGGCGTCGCGGCGGTCTGCCTGACCGTGCGCAACAGCAGCCAGCGGCCGGTGGCGGTACTGATCCTGCTCGCCTGCCCGCTGACCCTGGTCGAGTTCCCGACCATGTTCACCCAGGTGCTGGCCAGCGACCCGGTGGCGGTCACCGTGCTGGCCGCGCGCAACCTGCTGCTGCTGGCCGCGGCCGTGCTCTCCTGCGTCCGGCTCTGGCGCTCGACCCGCGGCGAGGCGCCGCTGCCGCCGACCGTGGTGCTGGACCGCGAGCCCGCCGCGCTGCCGTCCGCCGGCTACCCGGTGCGCCCGGGCATCGCCTACGAGCAGGACCTGCTGGACGGCATCGACCACCCGGGCGCCCCGGCCGAGCAGCGCCGCTGATCAGCCCCTCAGCTCCGCCATCCGCGCCAGCCACTGCCGGGTGAACTCCTCCAGCCCGACGCCCAGCTCGCGGCGCATCAGCCGGTCGGTGCGGCGCTCCCGGTCCTCGCCCTGCCCGTCGGCCGCGCCGATCGCGCGGTAGAAGGCGACCAGCCGCTGCGGCCCGTGGGTGCGGGCGATCAGCTCGCAGGCCAGCCAGGACTGCTCGTAGGCCTGGGCGATGCCGGTGGCCCCGGCGGCGAAGTCCCGGTCGGCGGGCAGCGCGGTGGGCGTCCTCCCGGCGGCGACGTCCCGGGCCAGCTCGGGGGCGACCTGCTGCGGGCTGCGGCCCGAGTCGCGGTACGCCGTCCAGTCGGCGACGCCCTCGGAGAGCCACAGCGGGGTCCAGGCCCGGGTGTCGGCCCTGGTCGCGACGTGGGTGGCCTCGTGGGTGATCACCACCTGGCGGCCGAAGTCGCTGAGCCGCCCGTACACCTCCGGGTTGACCAGCACCCGGTCCGCCGGGGTGTGCCACGGTGCGCCGGGGGCGGCCACGGTGACCGCCGCCATGCCCGTCCAGCCGTCCGGGTCGCCCTCCAGCAGCCGGGCGAACTGCTCCTCGGTGGCGGGCCGCTCCAGCAGCAGCCGCTCCGGCCAGGCGCCGCCCCAGACCTCGGTGACGGCGGGCACCGCCCGGTCCCCCACCGCGGCCAGCTCGGCCGGGTCGGGCCCGGCGGCCGGCCCGACCACCAGGCAGTTCGCTCCCGGAGCCGACCGGAGCGGCCCGAAGTCCCACGGCGCCGGCGGGCCGCCCGCGCTCTCCTCGCGCTCGACCCGCCAGCCGTCGCCGGCCCGGACCAGCTCGATCCGGCGCGGGTACACCACCGGGTACTCGTCGTACCCGGCGATCCGCACCGCCAGTTCGGCGGCGGCGGTCAGCCGCTCCGGCCCGCCGGAGGCGGCGAGCACCAGGTTGCGGTACCCCGCCCCGGCCACCGGCAGCCCGGCCCACGGCGGCGCCGAACGCGCCCGCTCCGCCAGCGCGGCGGCCACCTCGGCGTGCCGGTCCGCCGAGCGGGCCGCGGGCGCCGCCGGGGCGGCCGGAGGCAGCGACAGCTGGGCCAGCCCACCGGCCGCGAGCAGCAGCGCGCCCCGCCGGGACAGCGTCCGGCGGGGGCGGGAGCCGGATGTACCGGCGGGGCCAGTGGGGTCGGCGGGGCCGGACGGCGGGGCGTTCAGAGCCGGACCACCCCGGAGACCGGCATGGCGGTGACGCTCTCGTAGCGGACCTTGGCGCCCGGGCGGGGGGCGTGCACGATCACGCCGCCGCCGGCGTACATGCCGACGTGGTGCATGTCCCGGTAGAAGATCACCAGGTCTCCCGGTCGCGCTTCGGACAGGCTGACCCGCTGCCCGGCGTACGCCTGGGCCTGCGAGGTGCGCGGCAGGGTCACTCCGGCCTGCCGCCAGCTGTAGTACATCAGACCGGAGCAGTCGAACGCGTGCGGGCCGGTGGCCCCGTAGACGTACGGGGAGCCGATCATCCGCACCGCGGCGGCCAGCGCGGCGGCCCCGCGCTCGGAGGCGGGCGGGGCGGTGCCGAGGTCCAGCCGGTCGGTGCCCCGGGTGGCGCGCTGCTCGGCGTCCCGGGCGTCCTGGACCGTCAGCCGGGCCCGCTCGGCGGCGCCCAGACCGTTCAGCAGCTTCTGCGCGCTGGCCAGCCGCTGCTGGATCTGCTGCTTGCTGTCGGCGAGCGAGCGGCGGGTCCGGTCCAGCTCGTCGAGCTTGCCGGCCGCCTCGGTCCGGCGCTGGTCGAGCCGGCGCTGCCGGGCGACCAGCTCGTGCAGGGTCTCCTGCTGGCGCGCGGCGGCCTGGCCCAGGGCGCGGGCGCGGGACAGGTAGCCCTCCGGGTCGGGCGAGAGGATGAGCTGGGCGGTCTGGGTCATCCCGCCGCCGCGGTACTCGGCCCCGGCCACCGTCGCGAGGTCGCCCCGCAGCCCGTTGAGCTGGTCCTGGGCCACGGCGATCTCGCCCTGGAGGATCGTGGTCTCGCCCTGGAGCCGCCGCTGGGCCTCCTGCGCCGCGTTGGCCTTCTCGGACGCCTGCTCGGCCTCGTCGTACAGCTGTTCCACCTGCGTCTTGACGTCCTGGCGGTCGCCCGGGTCGGGGCTGCCGGGGGCGGCCTGGGCGCTGCCTCCGGCAGCCACACCCAGGGCGGTGGCGGCGGCCGCGGTCAGCACCAGCGCCCGGGCGAGCAGTTGGGAACGGCGGTGCACGGGCATGGCGGCAGCGGCTCCAATCCTGCGGCGCGGCTCCCGCCGCCGCACCGGGACGGGCGGCCGTCGAGCGGGAGTCCGGTGGCAGACGTTAGCGAGTCAGGGCAAGCGAGTCCAAACCCCTGCCAACCCGAATATTCAGGCTGTTGTCGGACATTTGATCGGCCCTCGGGAAAAGCCGCAGGAAAAACCGCAGGCCCGGCCTCCCCTGGGGGAGGCCGGGCCTGGAAGCGTCCGAGCGGTGATCAGACCCGCACGATGGAGGCCAGCGGCATGTTGGTGACGGCCTCGTAGCGCACCGACGCGCCCGGCTTGGGCGCGTGCAGCACCTGGCCGTTGCCCGCGTAGATGCCGACGTGGTGGGCGTCGGTGTAGAAGATCAGCAGGTCGCCGGGCTGGGCCTGGGAGATGTCCGAGCCGATCCGGGTGCCGGCCGAGGCCTGCGCCTGCGAGGTGCGCGGCAGCGACACGCCCGCCTGGTTGAACGCCCAGACCATCAGGCCGGAGCAGTCGAAGGAGCCCGGGCCGGTGGCGCCCCAGACGTACGGGCTGCCGATCTTGGAGGCGGCGGCCGAGAGCGCGGCGGCACCGCGCGAGCTGCCCGGGGCCACCTTCACCGGGGAGGAGGCGGTCGAGGCGGACGAGCCGGACGAGCCGGTCGCGAGGTCGCCGCGGCTGTTGTCGCGGGAGGCGCGGTCGGCCTGCTGCTGCTGGGCCTGGGCGGCGTCGGCCTTGGCCTTGGCGTCGGCCGCGGCCTTCTCCTCGGCCTGGCGCAGCGCCTGGCGCTCCTGCTCGGTCAGCGTGTTGAGCAGGTCCTGGGCCGCCTTCAGCTTGCCCTGGACCTCCTCCTTGGAGGCCTTCAGCTGCTGGGTGGTCGACTCCAGCTCGGCGAGCTTGCCCTGGGCCTCGTTGCGGTCCTGGTCGAGCTTGCGCTGCTGCTCCTGGAGCTCCTTCAGCTGACCCTTCTGGGTGCTGCCGGCCTGGTTCAGCGCGTCGGCCTGGCTGAGGAAGGTGTCCGGGCTGGAGGAGAACATCAGCTGGACGGTCGGGGATATGCCCCCGTTGCGGTACTGCTCGCCGGCGATCTCGGCCAGGCCGCCCTGGAGCTCGGTGACCTGGGCCTGCTGACGGGCCACCTGGTCCTGCATGCCGGAGACCTGCTTCTCCAGCTCCTGCTGCTTGGCCTGGGCCGCGTTGTAGTTCTCGGTCGCGATCTCGGCCTGCTCGTTGAGCTGGTCGACCTGCCCCTTGACCTGTTCCTTGGTCGGCTGCGGGTCGGCGTGGGCACCTTGAGCGGAGAGGACGACGGCTGCCGCGGCGACACCGGTCAGGATCGAGACCCGGGCGCGGCCTGCGGGCTTGGGACGACGATGGGACGCCACGAAGGCGGACTCCTTCTTCCTACGTCCGCCTACCGGGTGAGCTGACGGGTTCGGGCCGGAAGCATGCCCTACGACGCCTCACGGCCGTTCCATCGGCCGACCTGGCGTCGATTCACCCCGGAGGAACGTGGTTCCCCGGCTCCGCTCCGCAGCGCCCCCAAACCACTGGGCTCCCCTGTCGGGCAGTCGCTTCGACCTGCCCCGCTGCCTCACGAACTCGACGGTAACCACCGCCGCCACCCTGGCTGGGCGATCGACAGTGCGGTGGTTCAGGGCACGACCCTAGTAACTGAACCGTGATCCGTTCAAATCCTTGTCAGAAAAAAGACCGAAGATTTCCCAAGTTCTTCTGTGAAAATGACCGATGGTGACCACTGGCACACAGAAGGCTGATCAGTTCTCAGCATGTGGCCGCGAAGGGGCGGAAAGCCGAACGCCACCCCCGCGCGAGGGGTGGCGCTTTTCACAGCCCCCGGAGGGGCCCGCGGGCGTGTCGGGCCGTCAGACCCGGCGGATGGTGTTGATCGACATCGCGTCGGCCTTCATCACCTTCACCACGTCACCGGTGTGCGGCGCGTGGACCACCATGCCGTTGCCGATGTACATCCCGACGTGGTGCATGTCGTTGCCGTAGACCACCAGGTCGCCCGGCTGGGCCTGGTCCAGCGAGGGCACCCGGGTGCCGTAGTGGCCCTGCTCCTGCGAGGTGCGCGGCAGCGAGACGCCCGCCTGCCCGTACGCCCAGACCATCAGGCCCGAGCAGTCGAAGGTGGTCGAGCCGGTGGCGCCCCACACGTACGGCGAGCCCTGCTTGCTCATCGCCTTGGCCATCGCCACGGCCGCGTAGCCGCTGGCCGGCGGCAGGCTGCTGAGGTCGACCCGGTCGCTGCCGCGGGAGGCGCGGTCGTCCTGCGCCTGCTGGGCCTTCAGCGCGGCGCGGTCGGTGGCGCTCAGCGAGTTCAGCAGGTCCTGGGCGGCCTTCAGCTTGGTGTTGACGTCCGCCTTGGCCTGGTTCAGGTCCTTGGTGGTGGTGTCCAGCGAGGCGAGCACGGCGGAGGCCTCGACCTTCTCCTGGTCCAGCCGGCGCTGCTGGTCCAGCAGCCCCTTGAGCGCCTCGGCCTGGCTGCTGCTGGCCTGCTGGACGGTGGAGGCCTTCTCCAGGTAGCCGGACGGGTCGGAGGTGAGCATCAGCTGGACGGACGGGTCGATGCCGCCGGTGCGGTACTGCTCGCCCGCCACCTCGGCGAGACCGCCCTGGAGCTGGGTCATCTGCTCCTGGCTGCGGGCCACCTGGTCCTGCAGCTGGTCGGCCTGCTTGCGCAGCTGGTCGGCCCGCTCCTTGGCGCCGTTGTACTTCTCCGCCGCCTGCTCCTGCTCCTCCTGGAGCTGGTCGATCTGCGCTTTGACGTCCGTTTTGTTCGGCTGCGGCGCGGCGTGCGCGGCCACCTGCGCGGAGAGGGCGACCGCGGTCGCAGCAGCAGCGGTGAGCACGGAGATCCGCGCGCGGCTCGGCTGCTTGGGACGGCGGTGGGAGGCCAAGGGTCCTGCTCCTTCTTCCAACGGACTCACCTGATGGGATGAGATTCCGGAAAATAGGTTTGACGCCAGACCCTAGTGAAGATCTATCCGTTTTGCCACTCCCCCGTAGGTGTGAACTCCGGTCCGCACACTGACGACACGGGACCCGCACACCACCCCGGAACCACTCCTGACCAGGCATCGCACGTCCGGTCGAGGTCAGGGGCGCGCCAGCCGGTTCAGCAGCAGCACCGAGGCCACGGGGCGCGCGCCCGCCTTCCGCACGCCGTCCGCGACCTCCCGGTCGGTGGACACCACCACCACCGGACGGCCCTGCGGCTCGGCCCGCACCAGACGGCGGATCAGCTCGTCGGCCGTCTCCCCGGTCCGGCTGAACCGCACCCGGACCCCGCGCGGCGGCGCCATGATCACCGGGACGTCCAGGTCCTGCCCGTCGAACACGCAGGTGACCTCCGCCTGGGTGCGCTGCGCCAGCATCGCCAGCCCGCCCAGCAACCGGATCCGCTGCTGCTCCAGCGGCAGCGTCGGATAACCGGTCTTGGTCACGTTGTAGCCGTCCACCACCAGGTGCACCTGGGGGATCGCCAGCAGCTGGTCCAGCAGCGCCGGATCGTCCTCGGCCAGCCCGCGCCGGGCCACGTCGTGGGGCGAGGCCGCCCCCGGCACCACCGCCTCCACCAGGTCCGCCGGGCGGATCTGGGAGACCGGCAGCGCCAGCTCCCGCTGGAGCCCCTGGGCCGACTGCAGCACGGTGTCCAGCAGCAGCCGCAGCCGCATGTCCTCGACGCTGCGCCCCTCACGGGCCGACCGGCGGCCCTGCTCGACCGCGTTCTCCAGCTCCGAGACCCGGTGCCTGAGCCTGCGCGCCTCGGTCTCGGCCGCACCGCGCTCGGCCGCGGTCTGCGCCTTCAGGGCTTCCAGCTCGCCGGCCACCCGGCGGGTCTCGGCCTGCGCCCGGCGGGTGTCGCTCTCCAGCGACCGCACCTTCTTGCGCAGCGACTCGGCCTCCTTGCGGACGCCGTCCGACTCGGCCCGCTGCCGGTCCACGTCCGCCCGCGCGGAGGCCCGCACCTCGGCCAGCTCGGCGTGCAGCTTCTCCACCAGCCGGGCCGACTCCGCGGCCGCGTCCTCGGCGCCGGCCCGCTCGGCCTCCTCGCCGGCCTCGGCCACCAGCCGGCTCCAGCCCGCCGAACGCACCAGGTAGGCGGCGGCCGCGACGTCCATCGGATCGGCGGCGCTCGGGACAGTGCCCGACTCCAGCGCCTTCACCAGGTCCGGCTGCCCGAGGCGCAGCCGCTCCGCTATCCGTACCCGGAAGGCCGGCTCCGCCTCCAGGGCCGCCGCCAGCGCGGTGGCCGCGTACTTGGCCCGCCGCGCCGGCGTGAACTTCACGTACTGACGCAGGCTCTGCGGGAGCTCGCCCGCCGGCAGCCCGCCGAGCGCGTCCGAGGCCAGCCCGACCACGCGTCGGCGCACGCCCTCGGGCAGCGGCCGGTCGAGCTTCTCGACGGCGTGCTCCGCCGCGGGCTCGGAGGAGTCGTTCGCCGCAGGAAGCCGCCGGGCAGCGCCCAGCAGCCCTGGTGGGGCGGGGCGCCGCGCTCGACGAGCAGGACGTGCAGGCCGCCGTGGCGCAACGTCAGGGCGACCACGTCCACGGTGACGGCGATCGGGGCGTAGGCGCGCGGGTCGTACGCGGCGAGCCACTGCTGCTCGGCTCCGGGCCCGGTGGGGGGCGGTTGGTCGTCCGCTGCCATCGCCGGGCTCCTCTCCGTGGTCGCCGGTGCCACCGGGCCTGTTCTGCCGGTGCTGTTCTTCTCGGGCTGAGCACAACGTAGCGAGTGCGTTCCCCGGCGGCAAATGGTTTTCCTGCCCGGCCCGGGGGCGCCCACCCCTAGGCTGTGACCAGGAACTCTTCCAGAGGAGACCGAGATGCCCACTGCTCCCCCGCCGGACTTCGCCGCCGCGCTGGCCGCCGGTCCGCTGGTGCTCGACGGCGGGATGTCGAACCAGTTGGCGGCGGCCGGGCACGACCTCTCGGACGAGCTCTGGTCGGCGCGGCTGCTGGCGGACGACCCGCAGGCGGTGGTGGCGGCGCACCGGGCGTACTTCGCGGCGGGCGCGGACGTCGCGATAACCGCGAGCTACCAGGCGAGCTTCGAGGGCTTCGCGCGCCGCGGGGTCGACCGGGCGCAGGCCGCGCGGCTGCTGGCGCGGAGCGTGGAGCTGGCCCGGGAGGCGGCGCGGCCGGAGCCGGGCGGGCGGCGGCGCTGGGTGGCGGCCTCGGTGGGTCCGTACGGGGCGGTGCTGGCGGACGGTTCGGAGTACCGGGGCCGGTACGGGCTGAGCGTCGCGGAGCTGGCGGACTTCCACCGGCCGCGGCTGGAGGTGCTGGCGGCGACCCGGCCGGACGTGCTGGCGCTGGAGACGGTGCCGGACGCGGACGAGGCGCGGGCGCTGCTGGGGCTGGTGCGCGGACTGGGGGTGCCGGCCTGGCTGTCGTACAGCGTCGAGGGCGACCGGACCAGGGCCGGGCAGCCGCTGGCGGAGGCCTTCGCGCTGGCCGCGGAGGTGGACGAGGTGGTCGCGGTGGGCGTCAACTGCTGCACGCCGCAGGACGCGGACCGGGCGGTGGCGGTGGCCGCCGAGGTGACCGGGAAGCCGGTGGTGGTCTACCCGAACAGCGGGGAGAGCTGGGACGCCGCCCGCCGGGGCTGGTGCGGCGAGCCGACCTTCCGCTCGGCCCGGGTGGGCGGCTGGCTCGCGGACGGCGCGCGGCTGGTGGGCGGCTGCTGCCGGGTCGGGACGGACGGGATCGCGGCACTGGCGGCGGAGGTGACGGTGCTGCGGGCGCAGCGGGCGGGGGCGGTGGGGTGACGGCGCGGGAGCGGTGAGGGCCCGGCGCCGGGCCGTCCGCGCACCCGGCGGACCGCGCCGCGGGCGGGAGGGCCCGGGCGGGTTACCCGGGGGGAAGGTGCACGGAGTCCGGGCGGCCTGGCAGACTCGTCCCGTCATCACTGTGGTCGACATTGTCGACCGCCTTTCAGCGCGGAGGTACCCATGCCCGGCCCGATCCAGTCGCTTTCCCGGGCCGCCGCGATCATGCGCCTGCTGGCCGGCGGTGAACGCCGGCTGGGCCTGTCCGAGGTGTCGACGGCGCTGGACCTGGCCAAGGGGACCGCGCACGGCATCCTCCGCACGCTGCAGCAGGAGGGGTTCGTCGAGCAGGACCCGGAGACCGGCAAGTACCAGCTGGGCGCCGAGCTGCTGCGGCTGGGGCAGAGCTACCTGGACGTGCACGAGCTGCGGGCACGGGCGCTGGTGTGGGCGGACGACCTGGCCCGGGCGTCCGGGGAGACGGTCTACCTGGGGGTGCTGCACC
>NZ_JBIVVI010000069.1:0-14879 GCF_044757675.1 Kitasatospora sp. NPDC091257 | reverse complement strand
TCCTTGTCCATTCCCTTTAAAACTAGCCCCCCCCCCCGGCGGGGGGCCGGGCGCCCCGCCCCGCCGGGGCCGGCCCGCCCCGGCCGGCCGACGGCGGACGGCCTGTGGTCAGTGCAGCCAGGGCTGGTAGTGCGGGTTGTCCACGCAGCCCGACTCGACCAGGGAGGCGGTGGCCCGGTCGACCGGGCAGGCCCGGCGGATGAAGTGCCGGTCCACGCCGCCGGGGAACGCGACTTCGACCTGGTCGGCGTACTGGTGCTGGTCGCCGATGGTCGCGTTGACGTCGATGCCGCCGGGGGCGTCGATGAAGTAGTCCCAGGGCACCTTCTTCCACTTCTTGTACAGCTCGGGGTCGTAGGTGGTGCTGACGAACGGCGAGGGCTGGTTCTGCAGGACGTAGCCGGTGATGTCGTACTGGCCGTTGACGGTGTCCTTCGGGCCGAAGCCCTCCTCGAAGATGACGGACGGATCGCGGCCGTCCGAGCGGAAGAGCGGGTGGCAGTTCTTGCGCCAGTGCGGTTCGGGGGTGATGCGGGGTACGTCCACCCGGCGGTCCACGGCGGCGTACAGCGGGTCCGGGCCCTTGGGAAGGTTCTCGAAGGTGCTGGCGGGGAGGGTGACGGCGGGCCGGACGGCGCAGTCGTCGGCGCGCAGTTCGGCCTCGCCGGCGAAGTCGATCCGGCGGCCGTCCAGGAGGATGGCGACGGCCTCGGTGCCGAGTTCACGGACGATGACGCCGTCGCACTGGGGACCGCTCCAGAGCGCCTCCCCGCTGGGGTCGAGGCAGCTGAACGGGGCGGGTTCGGTCGCGGCCGCGGGGGCGGCGACGGCCGGGATCTCGGGGATGAGCACGACGGCGCAGGCGAGGGCGACTGCGCCGGCGGCCGTGCGGATGCGGATGTCGATCACGACCGTTACCCTGGCCGCCCCCTGGCCCGGAGATGCCGCAACTCACCCGATCAGGGGCGTGTCCTCGTCGCCGATTGACGCTCCCGGCCGTCCCGGTCCACTCGGACCCCGGGTGAGCGAAGGACGCGGCCCGCCGCCTCGCGTCAGACGTGGACGACCGGCACACCGGTCAACTCCACTCCCGCCTGGCCGAGTTCGGCAAGGGCCCGGGCAGTGGCGCCGGCGGCGACGCCCGCGGTGCAGTCGGGGAGGGCCGGGCGGCTCGGCACGTCGAGGTCGATCACTGGTCGGTCCCCTCGTCCTCCCGGACCGGCTGGGTCCGCTGGGCCGGGAGGCCGGTGCGTTCGTTCTGCAGGTCCCACAGTTCCCTGAACCGGCCGCCCTCCTCGGCCACCAGCTCGGCGAACGTGCCCTCCTGGAGGACCTTTCCGTCTTCGAGCACCACGATCCGGTCGGCGACGGCCACGTTGGTGAGCCGGTGGGTGACCAGGACGACCGCCCGTTCCCGCGCGACCGCCCGCAGGTTCTGGAAGATCCGGTGCTCGGCGCGCGGATCGAGGGCGGCGGTCGGCTCGTCCAGGACGAGCAGCCCGGCCTCGCGGTGGAACGCCCGGGCGATGGCCAGGCGCTGCCACTGGCCGCCGGACAGCTCCTCGCCGCCCATCCACTCCACCGCCAGCAGGGTGGACAACCCCCGGCGGAGCTTGGCGACGACGTCGGCCGCCCCGGAGGCGTCGGCGGCGCGCAGCACCGCCGCGTCCCCCTCGGCGGTGGGCTGGCCCAGCGTGATGTTCTCGCGGCAGGTCAGCGGCCAGCGCGCGTAGTCCTGCGGGACGACGGCGACCTGGCGCCACAGGGCGTGCGGGTCGAGGTCGCGGGTGTCACGCCCGTCCCACCGCACCGATCCGGCATCGGGCAGGTAGAGCCCGGCCAGGAGCTTGGAGAGGGTGGTCTTGCCGGAGCCGTTCTCCCCCACCAGGGCGAGGATCTCGCCCCGCTCGACGTGCAGGTTCACTCCGTCCAGCGCCTTGCGGTCGGAGGCGGGGTAGGCGTAGCGGAGGTTCTCCACCGCGATCCGGCGCGGCGGCTCGGGGGCCTCGGTGCCGCGCCGGGGCCGGTGGCCGCCGGCGGTGTCGAGGAAGCTCGACCAGTCGTCCAGGTACATGCCGGTGCGGAAGAGGTCCGCGCCGTAGCCGACGATGCCGCGCAGGCTGGTGCCGACCGCGGTCAGGGCGAACACGGCCGCGCCGCCGCGCGGCAGACTCATCCGGCCGGTGCTGACCAGCCACAGCATCGCCGCCCACACCAGCGCGCTGCCGAGGCCGGAGGCGGCGGCCCCGATCACCGACACCCGGGCGCTCTGCATCGCCGCCCGCCGCGAAGTGGCGTCCAGCCGCCGGCCGACCTGGTCGTACTTGACGAGCAGGAACTCGCCCATGGTGTCGGAGCGGACCTGGTCGGCGTTGCGCTTGAGGTGGATGTACCAGCGCAGGTTGGCCATGATCCGGCGGTCGCCGACCGCGGCCCGGTTCGCCAGGAACTGCACCCGGGCGGCGTGCACCGACGCGATCCCCTGGGGCAGCGCGGCGAGCACCAACAAGGGCAGGAGGGCGGGGTGGAGCACCGTCAGCACGCCTGCCGCACCGAGGAGCGAGGCGAGGGAGGCGAGCAGGTTCTGCGCCTCCCCGACGATGTCCACGCAGACCTCGGCGCCGCGGTCCGCGGCTTCCAGCTCGTCGTTGTAGCCGGCGTGGTCGTAGGCGGTCAGCTCGGCCGCCACGGTGGCGCGCAGCACCGCGGCTTCGGCCTCGCGGGAGATCCGCGGCGACAGGTGGATGGTGATGGTGCGGATCGTGATGCCCAGCAGGGAGCGGGCGCCGGCCGCCGCCGCGATCACGAGGATCGACGGCGCCGCGTGGGCGAGCTTGTCGTCGACCCGGCCCGGGCCGAACAGCGCCGAGATGGTGCCGGTGGTCGCGAACAGGCCGGCCGCGCCGAGCACCGCGGACACGGCCTGGCAGACCAGGAGCAGCGTGACGGAGGCGCGGTCGATGCGCCAGCCGAGGCGGAACGCGCGGACGACGAGCGCGGGCAGGCGGCGGGCCATCGCGTTGACGCCGATCGCCTCGATCGCCTCGATCGCCTCGATGCGGCGCCCGTCGGCGAGCCACCGCAGTTCCTCGTCGGCGGCCTCGGCCGGGGTCGCGGCGGTCGCGGCGCTCACGCGATCTCCTCCGTGCGCGAAGCACGGGCCACCAGGGCCGCCGTGACGGGTGGGACGTGGGTCGCCGGGGTGGGGTGACAGGCCACAGATCCTCCAGACGAAGAGCGGTGCGCGGACGCGCGGAAGCACCGGCACCGGCCCGGACGAGAAGCTCAAGTCTGCTTCTGTCAGGCTGAGTTGACGGCATGGACGGAGTCGTTACGGGTGGGTGGCGTCCGATGATGGTGCTGTTCGAGCACGGCGTTCAAGTGGATTTGCCTCCGGGCGAGCCCGGGTCGAACGGGGACTTTTCGAGCACGTTCCGCATGCGGTCCGGACCGCACGCCACTCGGTCGTCCACGGGATCGGGAGGGCGGCGGAGTCCAGTGCGCAGGCGGCGAGAACGTGTTCGAACGCGGTCTTCCGGCCGGGTCCGAGGGAGCCGCGGACGCCCCGGCGGGCGAGGCGGCCGCGCAGGGCGGGGCCGCCGCCGGATTCACCCGTTCGGGGAGTCGGGCGCCCGAGCGGGTTTCGGGCGCCGGGCGCACCCGCGCCGGCCGCGCGCCGAGCAACGCGCGACCCTTCGCCTCAGGAGAAGGTGTTCGGAGCGGCACCCGGCCCCAGCGTTCGATTCACCCCACCACGGGCCGGGCCGGACTCCTCGACCCGGCACTGTCAGTGCCCCCCGGTATGTTGCCGGGCATGACCACTGTGACGAGCGCGACCGCGTTCCCCACGACCACCGGACAGCCCACCACGGCCGGGCGCACCCCCGGCACCCCCGCCCACGGCTCCGCCGCCACCGTCGAGGTGATCCCGCTGTGGGCCGCACCGTGGTCCCCGGCCGCGCAGGCCCCCGCGCAGCGCTGAGTCGACCGGCAGCTCGCCGGTCGCCCTGCCGCCGCGGCCGGACGGTGGTTCCCACCGGCCCGTCATACCGGTTCCGGCGGTGCGGTCAGTCCAGGTAGCCGGCCGTGCGGTAGCCGCCGCGGGCCGTGCGCTCCACCTCCGAGGCGCCCCAGGTGTGGGGCACGGCGAGATTCCAGCGGGACCGCAGGATCGCGTGCTCCTCCCGGTTCCGGGTCACGTACCACTGCCCCATCCGGCACCACGCCAGCGGCTCGTCGGCCTCGGTGGCCACCGCCCGCACCAGCTGCGCCGCCTGCCGGGCGACCTGGTTCTCCAGCGCGGCAGCCTGCGCCTCCAGGTACTGGTTCATCCGGTAGGTGGCCTGGTCGCCGTGCTGGAACATGGCGTACTCGGAGTCGGCGGCCATGTGCAGGGTGCCGTTCCCCATGGCCACCGTGCCGCTGCGCACCACCTCCTCCTGGGAGTTCCGTGCGATCCCGCTGTTGAGGCGGTTGAGCAGCTTGGCCTTCTCGGGGGTGGCCTCCGGGATCTGGCCGCCACCGGTGCCGCCCTGCGCGGAGTAGACCTCGTGCAGGTCGTAGTCCCCGGTGTAGAGGTACTGCTTCCACCGCGGGTCGGTCTTCAGCTGGGCCAGCTGCGGACCGCCGTCCGTCTCGTTCATGTCGATCGGCACGTACTTCTCACCCCTGGGGCCGGTCCGGACGATCTCCGGGTCCGTCATCGTGTCGGGCAGGCGGGCGATCCGGACGCCGGCCAGGCCCTCGGCGTTCCAGTGGCCGACGAAGCCGCTCAGGTCGTGCTGCTCCAGCAACTCCAGTACGCGTTCCGGGTCGCCCTGCGTCTGCCCGGGCCCGGGACCGTACTTCTTGCGCACGGACGCGGGCTTGATGGACTTCTCCAGGATGGTGTGCGGTTTGGGCTTGGCCCCTTCCGCGATGCGCCGGATGGAGTGTTCGCCGGTCTCACGGACGGCGATGGTGTACTTGTGCTTCCTGCACACCTCGGAGATGGCGGCCCAGTGGTCCTCCCACACGATGTTCCGCAGCTCGGACGACCGTCCGCCGGGTGTGACGGTCTCCCCGTCGTACGTGGCGGCCCCGCAGATCCGCAGCACGTTGTTCGGGTCCATCCGCGTCTGCGGCCTTCGCGGCGCCGCCGCCTGGTCGCCCGCCACGCGTTGGAGGGCCGGCGCCGTCCGGCGGTCGTCCGGGCCGGAGCCGTCCCGCTGCTCCGCGATCATGCGTGCCGTCGTCGCGTTGCCGACCGTGCGCTGCAGGGCCTCGGCACCCCTCGGAAACGCGGCCTCCGCCGCGGGTCGTGTGCCGCTGCCGGACCGTCGGGCGGTGGCCGCGTCGCGATGAGGACGCCCGGCCTTCTGCGACTGTTCCCTTGAGTGCATGCTGAACCCCCTCGGTCCCCTCCGCCTCTTTATACCGGGGATGTCGGCGAACGTGGAGGGCAGTTGCGGCCTGGCGCACGGAAGTTGACCCCTCAGGGCATCGGTTCTGCACTGCGGGGCCGCGGGCCGGCCGATCAGCCCTGCGGACTCGGCCGATGGCGGCGCTCCCGTCCCCGGACACCGGGAGCTCCACCAGGAGACCCGCGTCCGAGCAGCCGGACGTGCCCGTGGGCGGCGAAGCGAAGAGCCGGCCGGGCGCCGCGGGAACGCGGTGCCCGACCGGCTCGGGGCCGGTGGTCTCCCGGGGCTACGGCGCCGGGCTGAGCTTCTTCCACGGCCGGCCGCCGTTCGCCTCCGCCGTGCCGGGGGCGACCGTGGTGTACCACTGGGCGTACCAGTAGGAGCCCTGGTACTTCACGAACGCGGCCGTCGAGGCGGCCGGGTCGCCGGTGAGCAGGTGGGTCTCCCGGGCGGTGGCGCCGCCGGCGAGTTCGATGTCGTTGCCCGCGGCCGAGCGGAGCTTGAACAGGCCGTTGTGCTTCGGCCCGCCGGGTGCTCCCTCACTGCCGTTGTCGGCGATCGGGACGAGCCGCCACTTCTGTTCGGCCCGCCCGTCGCACCCCACGGAGGCGAGGTCCTGCCGGGAGGCGGTGGCGGTCAGGCACCGGCCGCCGCCGGCGATCGTGTAGAGGCCGCCGCCCGCCGGCTGGATCCGCCAGTACTGGTTGGCGTTCTGTTCCATCAGTTCCACGAGGTGGGCGCGGGACTGGTCGGGGTTGTCGTCGATCATCATGGGCTTGCCGGCGGGGCTGTCGCCGTACTCGAACATCCAGCCCTTGTCCCCCTTGTCGTACATCCGCCACAGCCGTCCGCCGTCGGGCCGGTAGACCTGGCCCTGCTTCCAGTCCGGTGCCTGGCAGGAGCTGCCCGCGGCGGGGGCGGGCGGTGTGACGGTCCGGACGTCGCGGCGCTGGTCGCCGGTCGAGCCGTACTCCCGGCCGCCGATCCTGAACGTCACGTTGGACGGCCCGGTGATCGGCAGGTAGTACTTCAGGTCGATGTCCCGGGACTTGCCCGGCGCCAGGTCCTCGCAGTAGCCGAGGGTGAGGGTGAGCCGGTGGAAGTCCCCCTTGAGTCCGCCCGTGTTGGGGCCGGTGTGGCCGGGGACGAGCCCCTTCATCTCCTTGTAGTCGTTGTCCTTGACGACCGGCGGCATCGAGGTGGGCAGGTCGAGGGCGATCTCGGTGCCCTGGGCGAGCGTGACGCCGGAGTCGTTGGTGATCCGCAGCTTCGGCTGGACGGGATAGAAGTCCTTCTCCCCGGTGGGGAAGTCCACCAGTTCGGCCTTGACGTCGATCACCTCGGCCGGCTGCGGCCGCCCGCCGGCCTTGCTGTTGCCGGTGGCTCCGGCGCCCTTGAAGGCGTTGTCCAGGCGGGTGGTCAGGTCGTAGCCCATGCCCCACTCCCCGCCCGGGCGTTGGGCGTAGTCGCCGGCGAGTTCCCAGATCATCGCGCCGCCGATGCCCTTGTCGACGATGTAGCGGGCCTTGGCGTCGAGCGACTTCTCGTTCTCGGTGGAGAGGAACACCTTCTTGGCGTCGTTCCACAGCCAGGGCGACTGGAGGGCGTCCGAGTACTTCTCCGCGTACGTGCCGGTCAGTCGTCCGCTCGGCAGGTTGGTGTCGACGCCGTAGGACCGCAGGTAGCCGGGGGTCCGGCCGTCCTGGAGGTTCTTGGTGTGCCACAGCGGGTTCGACCCGGCGCCGACCTCCCGCTCGTTCTCCACGTCGTGCCAGACGTTGTCGATCCCGACCGCGCCCGTCCCGCAGGACTGCGCGTTGGCCGGGCCGCGCCCGCCGGTGCCCAGCGGGCACTGGGCCTGGTCCGGCATCGCGGCCGTTCCCCACAGCCCGTCCGTGCCGCCCCGGACGTCGCGCCAGCCGCGGGAGTAGTACGGGATGCCGAGGTTGATCCGGCCGGCCGGCAGCGCGCCGCGGTAGTAGTGGTAGGCCCAGTCGACGTTGAAGTAGCCCTCCTTCCGGAAGTCCTTGGTGTCGGGCGCCTGGTCGTTGTAGATGCCGGCGTCCGCCAGCTCGTTGTCGCGTCCGTCGTCGTACAGCGGGGCCTGCGGGCCGACGAACCTGTTCCAGGAGCCGTGCAGGTCGTAGGTCATGACGTCGACGTAGTCCTGGTACTGCAGTGCCTGTCCGGCGTCCAGCCCGCGCACCAGGTAGCCGGAGGAGGAACCCGCGGACGTCAGCAGGTAGTAGCGGCCCTTGTCCGTGCCGGCCCGGTCCAGCCGTTCCCGCAGCGACTTCATCAGGGCGTTGTAGCCCTGCTGGAGCCCCTTGCGGCGGGGGTTGGAGACGTCCCAGTCCAGCGGGTTGCCGGTGTTGGGCAGCGCGGTCGGGTACTCGTAGTCGATGTCGACGCCGTTGAACCCGTACCGGTCCAGGAAGTCGGTGACGGAGTCCGCGAACGCGTCGATGCCGGCCTGGTTCACCGACCCGTCGGCGTTGGTGGTCATCGCGTAGAAGTTCCGGGTGCCCGCCCAGCCGCCGACCGAGATCAGCGTCTTCACCGCCGGATGCTTCTTCTTGTACGTGTTCAGCAGGTTGAAGTGCCCCTTGTACGGCAGCGAGGCGTCCATGGCGTTCTTCTCGCCCGGCCAGGTCATGCCGGTCGCCGGGTTGGCCGGGTCGTTCGGGTCGCCGATGCTGATCCGGTTGTCCCGCACCTCGGCGAACGCGTAGTTGACGTGCGTGACCTTCGACCAGGGGATGTTCGACGCCAGGTACTTCGGGTCGCCGTTCGCGCCCGCGCGCCAGCCGGTGAAGTAGCCCACCACGCGCCGGGTGCGGTTGTTGCCGACCCACTCGCGGCCCGCGCCGTCGTACACGTCGCAGTACCGGGCGGCCACGCCCGGGGTGACGGCCATGCCCTCGGGACGGCAGTCCCCCGAGGCGGCCGGCTTGGTACCGCGGTCGTCCGGGGCGGCGTCGAACGGGTCGCCCGCGTCACCACCGTCCGGCTGGCCCACCGGGCGGGCGGACAGCTGCCACCTCTGGGAGTCGCGGCGGTTGCAGTCGTAGATCTGCAACGGCCGGGAGGTGTCCGAGTCGGGGACGTCCAGGCACTTGCCGGAGTTCGGGTTCCGCAGCTCCTGCCGCGCGGTGTAGATCCACTTCTGGGCGGGGCTCCCGTTGCACTCGTACAGCTGGACGGCCGTCCCGTTGTCGGCGCGCCCGCCGTCCACGTCCAGGCACTTGGCCAGCGACTGCAGCGAGCCGTCCGCCGACACCGTCCAGGCCTGGCCGTCGGAACCGGCGCAGTCGGCGAGGCGGACGGGCGTCCGGTCGTCCCGGCTGCCGCCGCGCGGCTCGACGCACTTGCCCTCCAGCCCGCGGATCGTGCCCACCTGCGTGCCCGTCCCGGTCTCCCGGAACTTCCACCGCTGGGCCTGGTTGTTCGCGTCGCAGGCCGTCACCGCGAGCGCCTCGCCCGCGCCTCCGGCCGTCAGGCAGCCGCCGTCGGCACTGCTGACCAGGGTGTACCAGCCGCCGCCGGCGCCCTTCGGCTGCCAGACCTGGTTGGCGTTGCCCTCCTCCGCCCGCACGAGATGGGTGGTGTGCGGCCCGGGATTGTGGTCCACGACCATGTCCGGCTCCGCCGAGGCCGCGATCCGCCAGTTGCCGCCGCCGAGCGAGCGCATCACCCAGCGCTGGGCACCGCTGCCGTCGGGTTCCGCGGCCTGGACGCTCGTCCCGGCGTCGGTGCTGCCACCGCTCAGGTGCGCGGCCATGCCGGTGGCCGAGCGCAGCTCCACCTGCTGGCCCTCGCGCGGGTCCGTGCCGGTGTCGGGTTGGCGGGGGGTGATGACCACGTCGTCGGGGTACTCGATGTACCAGTACTGCTTCTCGTTGACGCCTTGGCCGCAGGAGTCGACACTGGCCCAGTTCTTGTCCTCGGACCGCTTCCCCGGGTCCTGCGTGAGGCAGCCGCTCGTCCCGTCGACATTGTCCAGGGACAGCGCGACCCGGCCGTCACCGGTCGCCGAACGGAACCAACCGCGCTCGATGCCGCCCAGGTACGCCCAGTTCCTGCCGCTGAGGATGTTGTGCCAAAGGTCCAGGTAGCGCCCGTTGTGCTGCGCCTGCAGCGTCACCTTCTCGCCCACGTTGTGCAGCAGCCACCGCTGGCTGGCCCGCCCGTCGTCCGTGCGGGTCACGAGGTAGTCGTCCTGGCCGTCCCCGTCGGCCTCCAGCACCTCGTTCGTCCGGGCGTTGCGCAGCCGGACGATGCCCTCACGCACCGCCGAGGCGTCCGGAACGACCTTCATCCCGTCGCCCGAACCAGCGCACGTGAAGATGTACCGGTCGGAGCCGACCGCCGACTTGGCGAACTCGGTCAGGCACTGCGACAACACCTGCTGACCGAACGCGTTCGGGTGAACGGCCTCCTGGACATCGCCCTGCGCGTTGGGGGTGGCCCACCCGACGCCGGGAACGTACGGCACCCAACGGACCCACTCGGCCCTCGCCGCCGGCAACGGAGCGGCATTGCTGTTGGAGTCCGTCGCCTGCTCCGCCGACTTCGCGCACAACTCGTGCCCGGCGAAGGTGTCCTGCACGTTCAGGAACTTCGCCCCGGCCATGCCCGCGGCCTGCCGCAGCATCTCGGTGATGCGGGGCACCACCGAGTTGCGGGCCCAGTCCACGTCCTCGTCGAGGAAGGGGCATCCCCCTGTCCTGAACCGATCGCTGGTCCTCCCACCCTGCTCGTAGCGGAAGTCGTCCTTGGCCGGGAGCGGGTTGGGGTACGACTGGAGCACGAGTTGGTAGTCCGACTGGCCGGCGTCCCTCATCACGTCCCGGATCGCGGTCAGGGTCTTGCTGACATCGGCCCGCACGGTTTTCAGCCCGAGGAAGAACTCCGCCTCCTTCTCCTTCCGGCAGGGCGCGGCCAGCCCGAAGAAGGCCTTTCCGCACGTCGTCATGATGTCGGAGAACTTCAGGTCGTTGCCGCCGATGGAGACGACGACCATCCTGATGTCATTGGTGCGGGCGAGGTCGGCCAACTGCTGGATCTGGGGCTTCTCGTTGTTGCGCGACTCCGTGAGGATGTCCTTCGTCGTCGCGCCCGAACAGGCGATGTTGAACCGCCGCTCGACGGGGATGCCCTCGAACTCCGTTCCCTTGATGGGGGCCACGTCGGAGCGGTCGCACCGGTTGCCGCCGTTGCTGTAGGACGTCGTGTCGTACACGCAGTCCTGCTTGTCGTCCGGGCAACGGGAGCGCCGGTCCGTGCCCCAGACGTCCCCCTCCTCCTTGGTGAGCGCATTGCCCGCCCAGCGGCCGCCCTCACCGGAGATGTAGCTGTCACCCATGGACACGATCGCGCCCTGACCGGGAAGCGGGCAGGGGTCGGCCGACGCCTCCGGTGCCGCCGCCTCCAGCGCTGCCGCCCTCGGCCTGGTACAGGGCGCGCCGCCACCGATCCGCCGTCCGTAGGAGACGGTGTCGTGGTCGGCGTAGCCCGTCTGATCCGTCACCCTCCCCAGCACATCGGACATCGACGGGTCGTTGGTGACGACGTAGTCCAACTTGCTCGTGGTCCCGTCGGGACTTCGATGGGTGTATCGCTCCGGCCTGGCGATGTGGACGTCCTGCCCGTTGACTTCGGGACCGTCGAGACGAGCCCTGAGGACGGTCGGGTCCAGGTTGAAGTCGCCGCCGACGTACCAGTTGACCGCATGCCGTTCGTGCTCCTCCGCTTCCAGTCGACCCATCTCGGCCACCAGGCGCCGGAGCATCGGCACGATGTCGCGGCCGCCGTTCCCGGAGGAGGCGTGGAAGGAGAAGTAGTACTCCCCGTTCGCATGGTCCTCGCCGTAGCCCACACCGATCAGGGGGCGCAGCGTCCCGGCCACAGCGGGGATGTAGACCAGGCGCCGGGGCAGTTCGTTGGTCATGATCGCCGAGTTGACACGTCCGGCGGGGTCGTTGCCGATGGTCTGCGCGTGGAACAGGTAGGTGTAGTCCCGTCCCACTCGCCGCTTGTAGCCTCGCACTCCGTCGGGGATGACGAGGTTCTGCAACTCGGCGGCTTGGAGCGGAGCCCAGGACGTGGGCGGGACACCCGCCTCCTGCAGCGCCATCACGACGCGTTTCTGCTCAGCGAGGCCGGCACCGCGGGCGGCGTCGGCGACGGCTCGGCTGTACAGCTGGTTGAGCCGTTCGTAGGTGCTGCCCGTCTCGACCGCGGTCGACCCCTGCATGTTCCAGGTCATGATGTTCCGCTCGCCGGCGAGTTGTAGCGGCGGCACCCAGGGGTTTTCGGCGGCGGCAGCAGCGGGCCCGTTCAGGACGGCCATCATCGTGGCCAGGAGAACCGTGGCGAGCGCGGCCGCGACTGCGCGCAGCAACTGGCCCGGGGTCCGGCGTCGGCCCGGGCGGCGTGTCCGCCCGCTCAGCCCTTGCATGTTCATGTACTCCGTTTTCTCGATGGAATTTCCTCAGCTGGCGGATGGTGCACGAACCCGGTAGACAATCGATCAACGTCTCGTCAATCGCCGCGCACAGGGCCGGCTCCGCTCGCACCGGAGCGGCCGGACCGGGCTTCCGTGACCGCGTGACGGATCCACCACGCGAGGACGTAGAGGGCCAGGGCGGCGATCAGGCCGGCGCCCGCACCTTTCGCCGCGTCGGACAGCACGCCTTCGAGCAGGCCGGCCGCAGACGGCCCGGTCGTCTCCGCCTCCGGGCCGGCGCGCCACCACCAGGCGTGAACAACAGCCCCTGCGGCCGTGAACAGGGCCATCGCGAGCAGGACTTGGCGGCGCGGACCGCCGACCGGCCAGGGGCGACCGGAGCCCGGGAGGAGGTGCTCCCGCCTGCGCCACGCGAACAGCGCGATCGCGGCCAGGCCGCCGATCGTGCTCGCGTGCTGCAGGGCCCGCGCCCAGGTGAGGCCGCCCACCGGCGTGGAGGCCAGCCAGGGTGTGCGGGTGACCACGAAGCCGTCCACGTGGGTGAAGGCGTCCCAGACCAGGTGACTGGCAATACCCACCAGTGCGGACAGGACGATCCACCCGGCCCGCCGGACCGGCGGACCGGCAGCCCCCGACGGCGCCCACGGCACGGACGACGGCAGCAGGAAGGCCAGCGGGCGCCGGGCCGCCCGGAGCAGCGCCCACAGCAGGAGCGCGTACGGCAGGGTGACGCTGACGACACCCGAAACGCCGTGCGTGGTGGTGGCGTTGGCGAAGGGCTCGTACCAGGACTGCGCGCTGACGGGCAGGCCTGTGCTGACCAGGAAGTAGGGCAGGTCCGGTGCGACGGCTCCGGCGACCAGCGCCGTCCGGCTGAAGGGCCGCCGCATCAAGGGCAGTACCGCCGCAGGGTGGGACAGGGTGAACGGCATGGGCATCCTCTCGCAGGACCCAATAGTCCGTCGAACGGAATGCTACGTCAAACGGACTATCAGGGGCGCAGCCGGCCCCTCCGATTCCGGCTTCGATGTTCGACAGCGGCAGGCCGCCGGGACCGACGGGCACTCAGGCCGACAGGCGCAGCTCAGGCCGAGAAACGCACCCGGTTCCGCCGCAGGCGACCGACGAGCAGCATCGCCACCGCGGCCGCCGACACCACGGCCACCAGGCACGCGACGGCAGTGACGTCACCCCACGCGGTGACGCAGGCATGCGCCAGGAGCGGCGGGGACGCCAGGGCGATGGCCGCCGACTCGCGCCCGCCCCGCGACCCGCCGCGCCAGGTCAGCACGACCCCGGCCGCGGCGAGGACGAGCAGCGGCCAGCACCCGTAGTCGGTGCTGACCCACGGCACCACGTGGGAATCGATCAGCGCCCGCGGCACGACCACGAGCGCGACCACGGCACCGGCCATGCCCGCCGGTCCCGCGCGGCCCGCACGACCGCGTTCCACCCGCCGGTCCGGCGGGCAGGCGAGCACCACGGCCGCCGACAGGACCGCCGCGGCCGGGGTGGCCACCGGGTCGCCGAAGGCCGGCCCGCTGACCACCGCGGCCACCGCGAAGGACAGCAGCCCGGCCACCGTGCACGGCACCCCCGCCCGCCACCGTCCGGCCAGGGCCGACGCCGCCCCCACGAAGACGAAGAGGGACGACACGAGCAGCACGCCCCACGCCCCCGACAGGTCCACTCCGAGCCGCAGCCCCCACGGGGCCGGGGACGCGACGAGGCTCGCGTACCAGCGCAGCAGATGCAGACCGCACCCGGCCGCGGCGGCGGCCAGGGCAAAGGGGTGGGCCAGGCCCAGGACCCGCGCGGCCGGAGCCGCCGGGCCCGCCCCCAGCCGCATCCGCAGCGCGTGCGCCGCCAGACCCGCGCCGTCGCGCAGCCGCGAGCCCAGCGGCTCCCCCGCCGTCATCTCCCGGAAGGTCGCGGCGACCTCCTCGCCATGGGCCTGCCGGTAGGCGGCGGGATACAGCCGCACCACACGGTCGATCACGTGGCGGACGGCGACGGCCGCGCGGCGGACAGCCGACGATTGGCCTCCCTCGCCGTCTCGGCCAGCCGCTCGGCCTCCGCCGCCAGCCGCTCCCGACCCGCCGGGGACAGGGTGAAGATCCGCCGGGCCCGGCCGTCGACGATCTCCTCGCGTTCGACCTCGATCATGCCGTCGGCCAGCAGACGGTCCAGGGCCCCGTACAGGGCGCCCGTGCGCAGCGCGACACGGCCGCCGGTCATCGCCTTGACCTCCTGCGCGATGGCGTACCCGTGCCGCGGTGCGTCCGCGAGGGCTGTCATCACCATCACGGTCGGCTCTTGCATCACGCGCTCACTCACCCGACGAAGATAGTCACTCCGCCGGAGCATCTCAACGCGGCGGGCCGCGTCGCGGCCGCCGGGCGGCCCTCAGCGGCTCGCCCGTACCGACGCCACCCCTGCCACGCCACTGCTCCGCTCACACGCCGCCGGCCGCGCGCCGGTAGCTGCGACCGTCGCGGGTCCGGGTGAGCCGACCGCTCTCCACCAGGTAGCGGCGCAGCGCCGAGCAGTCGTCGTGCACGGTGCGCAGGGCCTCGTTGACCTCCGGCTCGCCGTACTCCCGCGCCGGCTCGAAGAGGGTGGCGAGGTGGTCGAGCAGGGCGGTACGGGGGCCCGCCTTGCGCGGGATCGCCGTCAGCCGGCCGTCCCGGAACAGGGCGGCCAGATTCGCGGGCGGCTCGGACATCGGTCGCTCCTGTGCAGGTCGGCGGTTCCTCGGGTGCTTCGTCCGCCGAGGCTGCCAGAGCACGACGCCGTGCGTCATCCGGTTTTCCGCCGGCCGGGGGTTCCGGCCGCTCCACCGCACATCACCGACATCACACCCGGTCAGCCCTCCACCGGAAGCGAGTCGGCACCGAGTTCTGTGGAGCCGTCACAACGCGTGCTGGCTTACGGCGGAGGAATCGGGCCCGGGAACGGCCCGCAGGCCCCTCTGGGAGGCCAGAGCCCGGAGGGGAGGTCCTGGTGAG
>NZ_JBIVVI010000068.1:0-14902 GCF_044757675.1 Kitasatospora sp. NPDC091257 | reverse complement strand
CCCCCGGTACACCGTCTCCTGCACCCTCCAGGGCCCGGTCAACGGCCACTTCGGCGGCCAGCTGTGCGGCCCGGTGTTCAAGCAGGTGATGGAGTTCACCCTGAAGACCATGCAGGTCCCGCCGAGCGGCAGCCAGGCGCCCAACCTCACCGTCGACTGGAAGCCGTGAACGAGCGATGAGCAACGAACCGGCCGGGCCGGAGCACGGCGCGGCGAAGGGCCGGTTTGGCCCTGGACACCCTTCGGCGGATAGCCTTCCCGCCGTGCCGAAACCCGATCAAACCACCGTGAGTCCGCCCCGCCCGACCGGGACCACCGCCCTGCCGCTCGCCGAGCTGGCCGCCGAACTGGGCCTGCCGCCCGTCGAGGGCGGCGCCGTCAGCGGTGTCACCCACGACTCCCGCGCGGTCCGCCCGGGCGACGTGTACGTGGCCTTCCCGGGCGCCAACCACCACGGCGCGGCCTTCGCGGCCAAGGCCGCGGAGTCCGGCGCGGTGGCGGTGCTCACCGACCCGGCCGGCGTCGAGCAGGCGGCCGCCACCGGCCTGCCGCTGCTGGTCGTCGACCGGCCGCGGGCCGTCATGGGCGAGCTGGCCGCGATCGTCTACGGCCGCCCCTCCCGGCGGCTGCTGATGCTCGGGCTGACCGGCACCAACGGCAAGACCACCACCTCCTACCTGGTCGAGGGCGGCCTGCGCGGCGCCGGGCGCAGCCCGGGCGTGATCGGCACCGTCGAGATGCGGGTCGGCGAGGAGCGGATCAAGAGCGAGCGCACCACCCCCGAGGCCACCGACCTGCACGCGATCCTCGGCGTGATGGCCGAGCGCGGCGCCGACGCGGTGACCATGGAGGTCTCCAGCCACGCCCTGGTCTTCGGCCGCACCGACGGCGTCGCGTACGACGTCGCGCTGTTCAACAACCTGACCCCCGAGCACCTCGACTTCCACCCGGACATGGAGGACTACTTCCAGGCGAAGGCCCGGCTCTTCCAGCCCGGCAAGTCCCGCCGGGGCGTGGTCAACCTGGACGACGAGTACGGCCGCCGGCTCGCCGCCGAGGCCGAGATCCCGGTGACCACCTTCTCCGCCACCGGCGCCGCCGGGGCCGACTGGCGGGCCGTGGACGTCCGACTCGGGCCGGTCGGCTCCACCTTCAGGGTGCTGGGCCCGGACGGCGCCGAGGCCGACGCCTCCGTCCCGCTGCCCGGTCCGTTCAACGTCGCCAACGCGCTCGCCGCGATCACCGTGCTGGTCGCCGCCGGGCTGCCGCTGGAGCGGGCCGTGGCCGGCGTCGCCGCCGTCCCCGGCGTGCCCGGCCGGCTGGAGCGGGTGGACGCCGGACAGCCGTTCGTCGCCGTCGTCGACTACGCCCACAAGCCGGACGCCCTCCAGGCCGTCCTCGCCTCGCTGCGCCAGGTCACCGAGGGCCGGCTGCACGTCGTGGTCGGCTGCGGCGGCGACCGCGATCCGCACAAGCGCGGCCCGATGGGCGCCATTGCCGCCCGCCTGGCCGACACCGCCCTGCTGACCAGCGACAACCCGCGCAGCGAGGACCCGTTGGCGATCCTCGCCACCATGCTGACCGGCGCCGCCGCGGTGCCCGAGGCCGAGCGCGGGGCCGTCCTGGTCGTCCCCGACCGGGCCGAGGCGATCGCACTCGCCGTCGCCCGCGCCCAGGCGGGGGACACCGTGCTGGTGGCCGGCAAGGGCCACGAGCTCGGCCAGTACGTACGAGACGAGATCCGCCCCTTCGACGACCGGGAGGTGCTGCGCGAGTCCATCGCGCGGACCGCGGCCGCACGGGGCGACCGAGGAGTAGAGCAGCAGTGATCGCACTGACCCTCGCCGAGGTGGCCGCCGCCGTCGGAGGCACGCTGGACGGCGCCGACCCGGACGCCCTGGTCACCGGCCCGGTCGAGGTCGACTCGCGGAAGGTGGTCCCCGGCGGCCTGTTCGCGGCCTTCGTCGGCGAGCACGTGGACGGCCACGACTACGCGGCCAAGGCGGTCGGGGACGGCGCCGTCGCGGTGCTGGCCTCCCGTCCGGTCGGCGTGCCCGCCGTCCTGGTCGACAGTGTGGTGGAGGCGCTCGGCAGGCTGGCGCGCGCCGTGGTAGCCCGTGCCGAGGGCACCGCCGTGGTCGCGCTGACCGGCTCGGCCGGCAAGACCAGCACCAAGGACCTGATCGCCCAGCTGCTCCAGCGCCACGGCGAGACGGTCTACCCGCCCGGCTCGCTCAACAACGAGATCGGCCACCCGATGACCGCGCTGCGGGTCGAGGCCGGCACCCGGCACCTGGTGATGGAGATGGGCGCCCGGCACAAGGGCGACATCGAGTACCTCACCTCGATCACCCCACCCCGGATCGGCCTGGTCCTCAACGTCGGCACCGCCCACGTCGGCGAGTTCGGCTCCCAGGAGGCGATCGCCGAGGCCAAGGGCGAACTGGTGGAGTCGCTGCCCGCCGACGGTGCCGCGATCCTCAACGCGGACGACCGGCTGGTGCGCGCGATGGCTTCCCGCACCAAGGCGAAGGTGGTCCTGTTCGGGGAATCACCGGACGCCCACGTACGGGCCACCGACGTTCGCCTGGACGCCACCGGGCGGCCATCCTTCACGCTCACCACCCCGGCCGGTTCCGCGCCCGTGCAGCTGCGCCTGTACGGTGAGCACCACGTCTCGAACGCCCTCGCCGCCGCCGCGGTGGCGGTGGAGCTCGGGATGTCCGTCGACGACACCGCGGCAGCCCTGGGCGAAGCGGGTGCGCTGTCCCGCTGGCGCATGGAGGTTGTCGACCGGGCCGACGGTGTCACCGTCGTGAACGACGCCTACAACGCGAACCCCGACTCGATGCGGGCCGCGCTGCGGGCGCTCGTCTCGATGGGCGGCCGGGGCCCGGAGCGCCGCCGCACCTGGGCGGTGCTCGGCGAGATGCGGGAGCTCGGCGAGGAGAGCCTGGCCGAGCACGACGCCATCGGGCGGCTCGCGGTCCGGCTCGACGTCACCAAGCTGGTGGCGGTCGGCGGACGCGAGGCGGCCTGCATGGAACTCGGCGCGAGGAACGAAGGTTCGTGGGGTGAGGAGTCGGTGCTGGTGTCCGACGCGGACGCGGCGGTCGAGCTGCTGCGCAGTCAGCTGCGGCCGGGGGATGTGGTCCTGGTGAAGGCTTCCCGTTCGGTGGGGCTGGAGAAGGTGGCCGAGGCTCTCCTGGCGGACGGTGTGGCCGAATAATGAAGCAGATCCTTTTCTCCGGGATGATCGGTCTCATCCTGTCGCTGCTCGGCACCCCGGCCCTGATCAAGGTGCTCGCGAAGCACGGCTACGGCCAGTACATCCGTGACGACGGTCCCAAGGCGCACCACAGCAAGAAGGGCACGCCCACCATGGGCGGCATCGCCTTCATCCTGGCGACCCTGATCGCGTACTTCGCCACGAAGGCGATAACGGGCGAGAGCCCGACGGCCTCCGGGCTGCTGGTGCTCTTCCTGACCGCGGGTCTCGGCCTGGTCGGCTTCCTGGACGACTACATCAAGGTGGTCAAGCGTCGCTCGCTGGGCCTGCGGGCCAAGGCGAAGCTGGCCGGCCAGTCGATCGTCGGCCTCGGGTTCGCCGTCCTGGCGATGCAGTTCCCGGACGACCGCGGTCTCAACCCGGCGTCCCAGAGCCTGTCCTTCGTCCGGGACTTCAAGTGGGCGATCGGCCCCGTCCTGTTCGTCATCTTCGCGTACTTCATGATCGCCGCGATGTCGAACGGCGTGAACCTGACGGACGGTCTGGACGGCCTCGCCACCGGTGCCTCGGTGATGGTCTTCGGCGCCTACACCTTCATCGGCATCTGGGAGCACACCCAGAGCTGCGCCTACGCCATCACCGCGACCGCCAACTGCTACGACATCCGCGACCCCCTGGACCTCGCCGTCGTGGCCTCCGCCCTGATGGGCTCCTGCTTCGGCTTCCTGTGGTGGAACACCTCGCCCGCCAAGATCTTCATGGGTGACACCGGCTCGCTCGCCCTCGGCGGCGCCCTGGCCGGTCTGGCGATCTGCTCCCGCACCGAGCTGCTGCTCGCCCTGCTCGGCGGCCTCTACGTGATCATCACCCTCTCGGTGATCATCCAGGTCGGCTCCTTCCGGATGACCGGCAAGCGCGTCTTCAAGATGGCGCCACTGCAGCACCACTTCGAACTCAAGGGCTGGACCGAGGTCCTGATCGTGGTCCGGTTCTGGATCATCCAGGGTCTGTGCGTCGCCGTCGGCCTCGGACTGTTCTACGCGGGATGGGTGACCGGATGACCGACCCCGACCTGACCAACCCGGAGTTCGGCGGCCTGCCGGTCGCCGTCGCGGGGCTCGGCGTCTCGGGCATCAGCGCCGCGCGCGTCCTGCGCGGCCTCGGCGCCCGGGTCACCGTGGTGGACGGCGGCAGCGGGCCCGGCCTGGTCGCCCGGGCCGCCGAGCTGGAGGCGCTGGGCGTCACCGTGCGGCTCGGCGACGGGGCGAGCCTGCCCGAGGGCACCGAACTGATCGTCACCTCGCCCGGCTGGGCGCCGGACAGCCCGCTGTTCGCCGCCGCCGAGGCGGCCGGGGTGCCGGTCTGGGGCGACGTCGAGCTGGCCTGGCGGCTGCGCAGGCCGCTGCCCGGCACCGGCGAGCCCGCCCCCTGGCTGGCCGTCACCGGCACCAACGGCAAGACCACCACCGTCCAGATGCTCGCCTCGATCCTCACCGCCGCCGGCCGGCGCACCGCCGCGGTCGGCAACGTGGGGGTCTCGGTGCTGGACGCGGTGCTCGCCGAGGAGCCGTACGACGTGCTCGCCGTCGAGCTCTCCAGCTACCAGCTGCACTGGGCGCCCTCGCTGCGCCCGTACTCGGCGGCGGTGCTCAACCTGGCACCCGACCACCTCGACTGGCACGGCTCGATGGAGGCGTACGCCGCCGACAAGGGCCGGATCTACGAGGGCAACGTCGTCGCCTGCGTGTACAACCTGGCCGACCCGGCCACCGAGGCGCTGGTCCGCGAGGCCGACGTCGAGGAGGGCTGCCGGGCGATCGGCTTCGGCCTCGGCGCGCCCGGCCCGTCGAACTTCGGCGTGGTGGACGGACTGCTGGTGGACCGGGCCTTCGTCGAGGACCGGGCCAAGAACGCGGCCGAGCTGGGCGCCGTCGAGGACGTCAACCCGCCGGCCCCGCACAACATCGCCAACGCGCTCGCCGCGGCGGCGCTGGCCCGGTCGTACGGCGTCGACCCGAAGGCCGTCCGGGAGGGCCTGCGGGCCTTCCGCCCGGACGCCCACCGGATCGCCGAGGTCGGCGTGGTCCGCGAGGTCGCGTACATCGACGACTCCAAGGCCACCAACACCCACGCGGCGGCCGCCTCGCTGGCCGCCTACCGGCCGATCGTCTGGATCGCCGGGGGCCTGGCCAAGGGCGCGACCTTCGACGACCTGGTGCAGGGCGCGGTCGAGCGGCTGCGCGCGGTGGTGCTGATCGGCGAGGACCGGGCGCTGATCCGGGAGGCGCTGGAGCGACACGCTCCGGATGTGCCGGTGATCGAGGCGGCCGAGGGCCAGACTGGCGCGGTGGCGATGGCCGAGGTCGTTCGAACGGCCGCGTCGCTCGCCCGATCGGGTGACACGGTGCTGCTGGCACCGGCCTGCGCCTCGATGGACATGTTCACCAACTACGGCGAGCGCGGCGACCTCTTCGCGGCGGCCGTCCGGGAGCTGGCGGGCGAGTAGGCGGTCCGGCGCGGGCGTCGGACGGAGAACAGTGAGCGGGGAGCGGTGGCGGGGCAGGGCAGAGCGGATTCCGGCGTTGAGAAGCGGGACGCCGCCGAGCCGATGAGAGTGATCTCCGCCACCACGACCAAGTACAAGTCGGCCGGTCCACTGGCCCGCGTCCAGGCCTTCCGGGCCCGGGTCCGGTACTGGCTGGACCGGCCGCTCACCCCGTACCTGCTGGTCGTCGGCAGCACCCTGCTGCTGGTCGTGCTCGGTCTGATGATGGTCTTCTCGGCCTCGCAGATCCTCGCCCTGAACCAGCACCACACGGCGCAGTACTACTTCCTCAAGCAGTTGATCGCGGCCATCCTCGGCCTGGTCCTGCTGATCGGCTTCGCCTCCGTCCCGGTGGCGGTGCTGCGGGTGATCACCTACCCGGTGATGATCGCTGTGATCGGCGCCCTCACGCTGGTGGCCATCCCCGGCATCGGGGTGCGGATCAACGGCAACCAGAACTGGCTGGACTTCGGCTTCTTCCAGTTCCAGCCCTCGGAGTTCGCCAAGCTCGCGCTGGTGCTCTGGGGCGCCGACCTGCTCGCCCGCAAGCAGAAGGCCGGCACCCTCAACTCGTGGAAGCACCTGCTGGTGCCGCTGGTGCCGGGGGCCCTGCTGCTGCTCGCGCTGATCATGTTCGGCGGCGACATGGGCACCTCGATGATCCTGGTGGCCATGGTGTTCGCGCTGCTCTGGATGGTCGGCGCGCCGCTGCGGCTGTTCGTGGCCACCCTCGGGGTGGCGGTGGTGGTCTGCACCGCCCTGGTGGTCACCGTGCCGCACCGGGCGGAGCGGCTGAGCTGCATCGGCGTCACCAAGCTCGACCCGGAGGGCGCCTGCTTCCAGGCCCTGCACGGCGTCTTCGCGTTCGCCAACGGCGGCGGCTTCGGCACCGGCCTCGGCGCCGGCGTGGAGAAATGGGGCCAGCTGCCCGAGGCGCACACCGACTTCATCTTCGCCGCGACCGGCGAGGAACTCGGTCTGGTGGGGACGCTGTCGGTCCTCGGTCTCTTCTCGGCACTAGGCTACGCGGGTATCCGTGTGGCCATCGGTACGAAGGACCCCTTCGTCAGGTACGCCGCGGGAGCCGCCACCACCTGGATCATGGCGCAGGCCATGATCAACCTGGGGTCGGCGCTGGGACTGCTGCCCATCGCGGGCGTCCCGCTCCCGCTGTTCTCCTACGGCGGTTCCGCCATGCTGTCGGCCATGTCCGCGATCGGAGTGCTGCTGTGCCTGGCGCGCAGCACCTCGGGCGCGAAGGCGGCCCTGGCCGCCCGGAGCAAGAACTCCCGGATCAGGAGACAACTGGCCCGGGTGCTGCCACGACGACGAACCACAGCGCGCCCGGCCCCGGGGCCGGCACGCAGGGAGCGGTGAATTTCGGTGCATGTCGTACTCGCCGGCGGGGGGACCGCCGGTCACATCGAGCCGGCCATGGCCCTCGCGGATGCCCTCCGCAGGCACGACCCGTCCGTCGGGATCACCGCCCTGGGCACCGAGCGCGGACTGGAGACCCGGCTGGTCCCCGAGCGCGGCTACCAGCTGGAGCTCATCCCGGCCGTGCCGCTGCCCCGCAAGCCCACCCCGGAGCTGATCACCGTCCCCGGCCGGCTGCGCGGCACCGTCCGGGCCGCCCAGGAGATCATCGAGCGGGTCAACGCGGACGCCGTGGTCGGCTTCGGCGGCTACGTCGCGATGCCCGCCTACCTGGCCGCCAAGCGGGCCGGCGTGCCGATCGTGGTGCACGAGGCGAACGCCCGCCCGGGCCTGGCCAACAAGATCGGCGCCCGCTACAGCGACTTCGTGGCGGTCTCCACGCCGGACAGCAAGCTGCGCGACTCCCGGTACATCGGCATCCCGCTGCGCCGGACCATCGCCACCCTGGACCGCGCCGCGGCCCGCCCCGAGGCCCGCCACTACTTCGGCCTCGACCAGCGGCTGCCCACCCTGCTGGTCTCCGGCGGCTCCCAGGGCGCGCGCCGGCTCAACGAGACGATCACCGCGATCGCCCCGCGGCTCCAGCAGTACGGCGTGCAGATCCTGCACGCGGTCGGCCCGAAGAACGAGCTGCCGCAGGTGGCGGACGTCCCCGGGATGCCGCCGTACCGCCCGGTGCCGTACCTGGACCGGATGGACCTGGCCTACGCGGCCGCCGACATGATGCTCTGCCGGGCCGGCGCCATGACGGTGGCCGAGCTGGCGGCCGTCGGCCTGCCCGCCGCCTTCGTCCCGCTGCCGATCGGCAACGGCGAGCAGCGGCTGAACGCCCAGCCGATGGTCAAGGCCGGCGGCGGCCTGCTGGTGGACGACGCCGAGCTGACCCCGGACTGGGTGCTCCAGAACGTGCTGCCGGTGCTCACCGACCCGCAGCGGCTGTGGGACATGAGCCGGTCGGCCGCCGAGTTCGGCCGCCGGGACGCCGACGACCTGCTGGTCGGCATGGTCTACGAGGCGATCCAGGCCCACCGCGGCGGCCGCCGCCGTGGCTGACGGCCGGCTCGCCGACCCGTTGGAGGAGGAGTTGGAGGTGGAGGAGTCCGCTCCCCGCCTCCGGCTCTCCCGGCGGGGCATCGTGGTGCTGGGCGTGCTCGGCGCCACGGTGCTCGGCGTGCTGGCCTGGCTGGTGTTCTTCTCCTCGGTCCTGGACGTGCGCAGCGTCGCGGTCCAGGGCATGAGTGACGACAAGTTGACGGCGGACCAGGTCCGCGCGGCGGTCGGCGGGCTCGGTGACGGCCCGCTGGCGCGCGTGGACCTGGACGACGTCCGGCACCGGGTGGAGGGGATCCCCCGGGTGGCCGAGGCCGAGGTGTGGCGGGGCTGGCCGCACACCCTGCGGGTGAAGGTCGTCCAGCGCAAGGCGGTGGCCGCCGTCAAGGGGGATGACGGCCAGTTCACCCAGGTGGATGCCGGGGGCGTGAGCTTCGCCACCGAACCGGCTCCGCCGGAGGGCGTTCCGGTGGTCGAGCTGCGACTCAGTCAGCAGGCGAACGACGTGGACGGGGTGATCTCCCGTCCGCAATTGGTGCAGGGCGCGGTGGCGGTGGCCGCCGGGCTGCCGCCGGAGGTCGCCAAGCGGGCCGGCTCGGTGCTGGTCCACTCCTACGACGACATCGAGTTGCAGCTCAGCGGGGGTGCGACGGTGCGCTGGGGGAGCCCGGAGCAGATCGACCGGAAGGCCAGGGTGCTGGTCGCACTGATGAACCAGAAGGGCACGAACTTCGACGTGACGGCGCCGGAGGCGCCGGCGGTGTCGGGATGATCCGGTAGGTTCTCTGCCTGAGGGAGGGGTTGACGCCTTGAAGTGTCGGCCCGACTCTTGGTGGTCACCCCCGGTTTCCTATGCCGGCCGATGATCACATAGGCTCAAAAGAAAAAGGGAAGCTCGGCGTGTTCGTTGAAACGCGTGCCCGGAGCCACCTAGTGTCCTGTGTCACCAGACTGTGTTTCCTGGTGATGTGACGGAGACACAGAACTAACCCTAAAGGTCAAGTTTAGGGTTGGGGTCGGCGGTCGGCATTTCGGACATTCAGTCAGAAACCAGGCTCCCTACCCATCGACATCCGTCGGTACGGCCCCGCCCCGGGTCGGGCCGACCCGGAAATTCGAGGCGAGAGGCCTTCGACGTGGCAGCACCGCAGAACTACCTCGCAGTCATCAAGGTCGTCGGAATCGGCGGCGGTGGTGTCAACGCCATCAACCGGATGATCGAGGTCGGTCTCAAGGGCGTCGAGTTCATCGCGATCAACACCGATGCGCAGGCCCTCCTGATGAGCGACGCCGACGTCAAGCTCGATGTGGGCCGTGAACTCACCCGGGGCCTCGGCGCCGGCGCCAACCCCGAGGTCGGCCGGAAGGCCGCCGAGGACCACCGCGAGGAGATCGAGGAGGTCCTCAAGGGGGCCGACATGGTCTTCGTGACCGCCGGTGAGGGCGGTGGCACGGGCACGGGCGGCGCGCCCGTCGTCGCCAACATCGCGCGCTCCCTGGGCGCCCTGACCATCGGCGTGGTCACCCGTCCGTTCACCTTCGAGGGCCGGCGCCGGGCCAACCAGGCCGAGGACGGAATCGCCTCCCTGCGCGAAGAGGTCGACACCCTCATCGTGATCCCCAACGACCGACTGCTGTCCATTTCGGACCGCCAGGTCAGCGTGCTCGACGCTTTCCGCTCGGCCGACCAGGTCCTGCTCTCCGGTGTCCAGGGCATCACCGACCTGATCACCACCCCGGGTCTGATCAACCTCGACTTCGCCGACGTCAAGTCCGTCATGTCGGAGGCCGGTTCGGCGCTCATGGGCATCGGCTCGGCCCGCGGTGAGGACCGCGCCAAGGCCGCCGCCGTGATGGCGATCTCCTCGCCGCTGCTGGAGGCCTCGATCGACGGCGCCCGCGGCGTGCTGCTGTCCATCTCGGGCGGCTCCGACCTCGGTCTGTTCGAGATCAACGAGTCGGCCCAGCTGGTCAGCGAGGCCGCCCACCCCGAGGCGAACATCATCTTCGGTGCGGTCATCGACGACGCGCTCGGCGACGAGGTCCGGGTCACCGTCATCGCGGCCGGCTTCGACGGCGGGCAGCCGCCGGCGATCGTCCGCGACCCGGTGGTCAAGTCCACCGCCCCGGAGCGTCCGGCCACCCCGCCGGCCGCCCCGGAGCGTCCGGCCGGCCGCCCGTCCTACGGGAGCATCGGCTCGGTGACGTCCCGGTCGGAGGGCGAGTCCTCGACCGCGTCGTCGAGCCGGACCGCCGAGACCTCGGCCACCACGACCGCCGCCCCGGTGCCGCCGCAGGTGCAGCCGGCCCGGCAGCCGTTCGTGGAGAGCCCGGCAGAGGAGCTCGACGTCCCGGACTTCCTTAAGTGATCGATCACTCGATCCGCGCGGGTGCTCACTTCGCCTTCACCTCCCGGTGGGGCGGGGTGAGCACTTCGCCGTACGGGGAGCTCAACCTCGGCGGCGCGGTGGGGGACGACCCGGAGGCCGTGCGGGAGAACCGGGCGCTGGCCGCCCGGCAGCTGGGTCTCGACCCGGCCGACGTGGTGTGGATGAACCAGGTGCACGGCGCCGAGGTCGCCGTGGTGACCGGGCGCCAGCCGCCCGGTCAGGCCCCGACGGTGGACGCGGTGGTCTCCGACCGGCCGCTCGCACTGGCGGTGCTGACCGCCGACTGCACTCCGGTGCTGCTGGCCGATCCGGTGGCTGGCGTGGTGGGCGCGGCCCACGCGGGCCGGCCCGGGCTGGCGGCCGGGGTGGTGCCCGCGGCCGTCCGGGCGATGGTCGAACTGGGCGCGGAGCCCTCGCGGATCACCGCCGCCACCGGGCCCGCGGTCTGCGGCCGCTGCTACGAGGTGCCGGCGCAGCTGCGCGCCGAGGTCGCCGCGGTGGTGCCGGAGGCCTTCGCCGAGACCTCCTGGGGGACTCCGGCGCTGGACGTGCCGGAGGGAGTCGCGGCCCAGCTGGCCGCGGTGGGGGTCAAGGAGCTGGTGAGATCACCGGTCTGCACCCTTGAATCCGCCGATCACTACTCCTATCGCCGCGAGCAGCGCACCGGCCGGCTCGCGAGCTACGTCTGGTTGGGCTCTGATCACTGATGACGAACGACATCTACGGACCGTTCCCGGGAAGCCCCGAGTTCACCGCGGCGCTGACGGAGGGCCAGCGGGCCCGGTACGAGGAACTCGGCACCAACCTCGACGTGGTCGAGCGCCGGATCGCGGACGCGTGCGCGGCCGCCGGGCGCGCCCGGGAGGAGGTCACCCTGGTCGTCGTCACCAAGACCTACCCCGCCGAGGACACCGCGCTGCTGGCCGGTCTCGGGGTGACGGACGTCGCGGAGAACCGTGACCAGGACGCCGCTCCCAAGGCGGAGCAGTGCAGAAACCTTCCTCTTGACTGGCACTTCGTCGGCCAGCTGCAGACCAACAAGGTCCGCTCGGTCGTCCGCTACGCGAACCACGTGCACTCGGTGGACCGGCTCCGGCTGGTCGAGTCGCTCTCCGCGGCGGTGTTCAAGGCGGAGCGCCCGGAGCTGGGCTGCCTGGTGCAGGTGGCGCTGGACAAGGCGCACGGGGAGGGTGAGCACCGGGCGGGGGTCGCGCCGGAGGACGTCGCGCAACTGGCCGACGCGATCGCCGACACGCCCGGGCTGCGGCTGGACGGTGTGATGACCGTCGCTCCGCTGGCCGGCCCGCTGGCCGGAGACCCGGCCCGGGCCTTCGATCGGCTGGCGGAAATCGCAACCGCCGTACGGGCGGCCCATCCGGCTGCCACCATGGTCTCCGCAGGGATGAGCGGTGACCTTGAGCAGGCGATTGCCGCCGGAGCGACACATGTGCGCGTCGGAACGGCGGTACTCGGAGTGAGGTCACCCCTCAGGTAACGTCACCGGGTAAGTAGATCAGACAGCAGGACAAAATAGGACAGAATCTAGCAGCTCTTCGGAGCGCTAGCGAACCGTGGATCGCAGCTCCGCGGCCCCCACTCCACGCATCTGACCGGCCGTCGGGCTGACACGCCGTCGTGGAGGGACCGCGGAATCCGCAGGCGGGGCCGTACGGCCCGGGCCGGAGCCGGTCCGTACGGAACGAGCGAAGCGACCATCAGAAGGTGCGCGCATCGCGAAGCCGCCACCGAGCGCGAGCGAGGTGGCTATGAGCGGAGGAGACAGGAGCATGGCCGGCGCAATGCGCAAGATGGCGGTCTACCTCGGCCTCGTGGAGGACGAGACGTACGACGGCCAGGGGTACGACCCCGACGACGACTACGACGCGGACCCCGAACCGATCCGGACGGGCCAGCGGACCGAGGACATCCCCCGGCCGGCCCCGGCTCCCGCGGCCGCCGCGCCCGCCCCGGTCTCCTCGATCACCCCGCAGCCGGTGCCCGCGGCGGTGCCGATCCGCCAGGAGACTCCGAGGATGGCCCCCGTGTCGTCCATCACACCCGAACGTCGCCACAACCTGGAGAAGAGCGCACCGGTGATCATGCCCAAGGTCGTGAACGAACGAGAGCCCTACCGCATCACCACGCTGCACCCCCGGACCTACAACGAGGCCCGTACCATCGGGGAACAGTTCCGTGGCGGGACCCCCGTGATCATGAATCTGACCGAGATGGACGACACCGACGCGAAGCGCCTCGTAGACTTCGCGGCTGGACTCGTCTTCGGTCTGCACGGCAGTATCGAGCGCGTGACACAGAAGGTGTTCCTGCTGTCGCCTGCTAACGTCGATGTCACGGCGGAGGACAAGGCTCGGATCGCCGAGGGTGGGTTCTTCAACCAGAGCTGACCCGGCCACGACTTTACGTGTGGATCTGATCAACAGTGGTTGGCGACAGGTGACGAGCGGCAGGCCCGAGGGATCGGGACCGGGGAGAGGGATACGCGATGGACATCGTGTGGGCGGTGCTCTACTACGCCCTGACCGTCTTCCTGGTGTTCCTGCTCGTACGACTGGTCATGGACTGGGTCTTCCAGTTCGCGCGTTCGTGGCGGCCCGGCAAGGCCATGGTCCTGGTCCTGGAGGCCACGTACACTGTCACGGATCCGCCGCTCAAGCTTCTTCGGCGGCTCATTCCGCCGTTGCGTTTCGGGGGCGTGGCGCTCGACCTGTCCTTCTTCGTACTGATGATCATTGTGTATGTCCTGATCTCGCTTGTGCACCCCTAGTCGTAGGTGAGCGATGCGACAGGATGCCGGTGTGCCGACGATCACGTTGAGGTGAAGAGATGCCATTGACCCCCGAGGACGTTCGGAACAAGCAGTTCACGACCGTCCGCCTGCGTGAAGGCTATGACGAGGACGAGGTCGATGCCTTCCTCGACGAGGTCGAGGGGGAGCTGACCCGCCTCCTCCGGGAGAACGAGGACCTGCGCGCCAAGCTGGCCGCCGCGACTCGTGCCGCCGCGCAGAACCAGGCCAACCTGCGCAAGGAGCCGCAGCAGGACGCGCCCCGACAGGGCGGCGCTCCGGTGCCGGCCGCCATATCCGGCCCGCCGGTCCCCGGCCAGCAGGGTCCGGGTGGTCCGCAGCAGATGGGCCCCGGCGGCCCGCAGCAGATGGGCCCGGGTGGTCCGCAGCAGATGGGCCCCGGCCCGCAGCAGCAGCAGCAGATGGGCAACCAGCCCCTCGGCCTGCCCGCCGGATCCGCGCCGCAGCTTCCCGCCGGCGGCCCGCAGCAGCAGCAGCAGATGAACCAGACCATGGGCGGCCAGCAGCAGCTGGTCCAGCCGATGGGCGGTCAGATGCTGCAGCCCATGGGCGGTCCCGGTGGCCCGCAGCAGATGGGCAACCCGATGGGCCAGGGCATGGGCCAGCAGCAGATGCAGCCGATGGGTGGCCCCATGGGCGGCCCGCAGCAGATGGGCGGCCCCATGGGCGGCCCGATGCAGCAGCAGGGCCCCGGCGGCGACAGTGCCGCCCGCGTGCTGGCGCTCGCTCAGCAGACCGCCGACCAGGCGATCTCCGAGGCCCGTTCCGAGGCCAACAAGATCGTCGGCGAGGCGCGCAGCCGGGCCGAGGGCCTGGAGCGCGACGCCCGTGCGAAGGCCGACGCGCTGGAGCGGGACGCGCAGGAGAAGCACCGCGTCGCGATGGGATCGCTGGAGTCGGCGCGGGCCACGCTGGAGCGCAAGGTCGAAGACCTGCGGGCGTTCGAGCGTGAGTACCGCACGCGACTGAAGTCGTACCTGGAGACCCAGCTGCGCCAGCTGGAGTCGCAGGCCGACGACTCGCTCGCCCCGCCGCGGATCCCCGCCACCGCGTCGCTGCCGCCGGCGGCCTCGTCGATGGCCCCGGCCGGTGCCGGTGCGATGAGCAGCGGCGCGCCGAGCTTCGGCGGCAACCAGCCGTCCTTCGGAGGCAACTCGCCGTCCTTCGGCGGGAACAGCGCCTTCGGCGGCAACTCCTCGGCGCCGAGCTTCGGCGGGCAGTCGACCGGTGGCAACAGCGGTGCGCCGCAGATGCAGCCGGCCGGGATGACCCAGCCGATGGCGGCCGTCCGACCGCAGCCGCCGCAGCCGATGCAGCAGGCTCCGGCGCCGATGCGGGGCTTCCTGATCGACGAGGACGGCGACAACTGAGGTTGTAGCAGAGCCTTTTGAGGGCGCCCCCTTCTCGACCTCCGGGTCGGGGAG
>NZ_JBIVVI010000067.1:0-14937 GCF_044757675.1 Kitasatospora sp. NPDC091257 | reverse complement strand
GGGGTCGGTGAGGCGGTAGCCCACGCCCGGCACGGTCTGGATCACCCACGGGTCGCCGAGGCGTTTGCGCAGGCCGGAGATGGTGATGCGGACGGCGTTGGTGAAGGGGTCGGCGTTCTCGTCCCAGGCGCGTTCCAGCAGGTCCTCGGCGCTGATGACGCCGCCGCGCGCCGCCATCAGGACCTCCAGGACGGCGAACTGCTTGCGGGACAGGCCCACGTAGCGGCCGTCCCGGTAGACCTCGCGGCGGAAGGGGTCCAGGCGCAGCCCGGCGTACTCCAGGACGGGCGGGGCGGCCTGGGCGGGGCGGCGGGCCAGCGAGCGCAGCCGTACGACGAGTTCGGCGAGGTCGAAGGGCTTGGTGAGGTAGTCGTCGGCGCCGAGTTCGAAGCCGGCGACCTTCTCGTTCAGGCGGGCGGCGGCGGTGAGCATCAGCACCCGGCAGCCGAGGCCGCTGCGGACGATGCTGCGGCAGACGTCGTCGCCGTGGGTGCCGGGGATGTCGCGGTCGAGGACGACGACGTCGTAGCTGTGGACGGCCAGGCGCTCCAGCGCCGCGTCGCCGTCGGTGACGATGTCGCAGGCGATCGCCTCCAGCCGCAGGCCCGCCTGGACCGCCTCCGCGAGGTAGATCTCGTCCTCCACCACCAGGACCCGCACGTGCTGTTCTCCCTGCTCTCCGCTGTTCGTACCCATTGGACCCGATGGGACCTATCGAAAACGTATCGGCCTGCGCAGACGTCCTCGCAACACCGGCTCTCCTCCAATGGTCCGGCAACGGACGAGCAACACCGGGAGGCAGGAATGGACACGACGGACACCCCGACGGAGACGGGTACCGGCACGGCCACGGGCACGGCGGCGCGCGGCGGACGGCGGCGGCTGGCCGCGGGCGCCGCCGCGACGGCGGTGCTGACCCTGGCCGGAGCGTGCGCCGCCGCCGACCCGCCGGGCGCCGGGGCGGTGCTGCGCACCCTGGCGGCCACCGTCACCGCCAAGCCCGTCACGACGGAGGCCGAGGCGGACGGGGAGATCCCGGACGGCAGGACCCTGAGCCCTTCCGACACCGGCTCCCCGGCCGTGGGCAACCTGGACGGGCCGCTGCGCGAGGCCCTGCAGCGGGCGGCCGGCGACGCCCGGGCCCAGGGCATCGAGATGACCGTCACCTCCGGCTGGCGCAGCAAGGCCTACCAGCAGCGGCTGCTGGACCGGGCGGTGACCAGGTACGGGAGCGTGGAGCAGGCCCGGAAGTTCGTCAACACGCCGGAGAAGTCCGCGCACGTCTCCGGCAAGGCGGTGGACGTCGGCCCGACCAGCGCCGACTACTGGCTGATCCAGTACGGCGCCCGGTACGGGCTGTGCCAGGTGTACAACAACGAGATCTGGCACTTCGAACTGCTCACCCGGCCGGGCGGGACCTGCCCGGCTCCGCTGCCGGACGCCGCAGGGTGAGGGGGCGCGCCGTGACGTCTTCCGTACCGTCCGTGCCGTCCGAGACGCCCGGGACGCCCGTGCCGCACGTGCCGCCCGGGACGCCCGCACCGACCGGGGCGCCCGCCCGGCCCGGCCCGCCGGAGCGACGGCGACGGGCCGCGCCGACGTGGCCGGCCGCACCGAGATGGTTGGCCGCACTGAAGCGGCTCCTCGTGTCGAGGGGGCAGGGCGCACCGGGGCGGGGAGCCGCGCCCGCGTGGCGGGCCGTGCCCCGCTGGCGGCGCGGGCGCGTGCCCGCCGCGCTCGGGCTGCTCACCGCGCTCGCCCTGGGCGGCCACCGGCTGGTGCCGGAGCTCGGCGTGGGCCTGGGCAGTCTGTGGGAGAGCGCCCTGCCGTGGAGCGGCCTGGTGGCGGTGGCGGCGCTGCTGTGCGCGGCGCTGCGCCGGGCACCGGCGGCGGCCTGCGCGGGCGGGGTGCTGGTGGCGGTGTGGGCGGTGGTGTTCGGGCCGCTGCTGCTGTCCGGCGGGGCCCCGGCGGGCGGGGCCGGCGGGCCGGGCCTGACGGTGGTCACCCACAACGTGAACGCCGCCAACCGGGACCCGGCCGGCACCGCCCGCGCGCTGCTCGCCGCCGACCCGGACCTCATCGCGCTGGAGGAGGTCACCGACGCGGCCCTGCCCGCCTACCGGAGCGTGCTGGACCGGGCCCTGCCCCACCACGCCCGCACCGGCACCGTCGCCCTGTGGAGCCGCTACCCGGTGACGGAGTCCCGGCGGCTGATCATCGACCCCGGCTGGAACCGCTCCCTGCGGGCCGAAGTCAGCGCCCCGGGCGGGCCGTTGGCGGTGTACGTCGCCCACCTCGCCTCGGTGCGCACGACCTTCTCCGGCTTCGCCACCGCCCACCGCGACCGCGACATCGCCGCCCTCGCCGGGGCCCTGGACGCCGAACCGCTGCGCCGGGTCGTGCTGCTGGGCGACCTCAACACCGCCGCCGACGACCGCGCCCTGGCCCCGCTGGCCCGCCGTCTCACCCCGGCCCGCAGCGGCTTCGGCTTCAGCTGGCCGGCCGCGTTCCCCCTGGTCCGCATCGACCACGTGCTCACCCGCGGCCTTGCCGCCACCGACACCTGGACCCTCCCCGCCACCCCCAGCGACCACCGCCCGGTGGCGGCGAGGCTGCAGGGGTGACGGCAGGGGCCCGGCGGCCGGGCCGGGACCGTGCTCCCGGCCCGGTCAGGCGACCAGGCGCAGCCAGGCGGCCGCGAGTGCGGCGTGGCCGGCCGGGGTCGGGTGGACGCCGTCCGCGGACCAGTGCTCCGGTCGGGCCGTCGCGCCGAGTTCGGCGAACCTGCCGTCCGCGGCGAGCAGTTGGGCGCCGTACCGGCGGGCGAGCCTGCGCACGGCCTGGATCTTCGGGTCCAGGTCGGCGCGCCACTGCTCGCGTTCCTTCTCGCCGATGAGCACCGCGTCGCCGGCCTCGACGACGCCGCGGATCGGCACGAGGAACGGCTCGATGAGGAGCAGTTGGGTGCCCGCCTCGGCGAGGGGCGCGAGCAGGCGGTCGTAGGTCGCCTCGAAGCGCTCCGCGGGGATCGGGTACCCCTCCGGGTCGAGGGTGTGCCAGCCCGTGTCGTTGACCCCGACGAGGATCGACACCACGTCCGGGCGCGCGTCGAGCACGTCCGTGCGCCAGCGGGCCTCCAGGTCCATCGCCTTGTCGCCGGCGTTCGCGGTGTTCAGCCAGGTCACCGGCCGGTCCGGGTGGCGGTGGCCCCACTCGCCCGCGACGAGCAGCGGGTAGCCGGTTCCGAGGCCGTCCTCGCTCTCCCGGCGCCGGCCGTCGGTGATCGAGTCGCCGGTGAACATCACGGTGCTTCCCGGCCGGACGGTGATCGTCATGTGCGCTCCTTGGAAGAGGTGGGGCAGGTCCACTTCCAAGGTGCCGGGCCGCGCCGTCGGCACACCGACGGCCGTCGGCATTCCGCCGTCATCCGGCTTTCACCATCGTGTATGTGACGTAGCGTCAGCTCGCGGGGACGGCGTCCTTGGGCAGGGTGTGCCAGTTGGTGACGACCGGCTTGTCGACCGGGGTGGTGCCGACGGGGACGCTCGCCGGGTTCGGGTCGGGGGTGCCGATGCCGATGACGACGTCGGTGTACTGGACGGCCTGGTTGCCCTTGGTGGTCTTGGCCATGATGCCCGCGTAGGCGGTCTTGGCGCCGCTCAGGGTGATCGACTCTCCGGTGCCGTGCTCGAAGGGCCCGGCCTCGATGCCGCCGGAGCCGAACGCGATGACGGGGTGGGTGGCGGGGAGCGTGCAGGTGATGCCCTGCTTGGCCTTGGCGCTGATCAGGATGTAGCCGCCGGCCTGGGTTTCGGCCTTCGCGGTGAAGTCCAGGTCGTTGGCTCCGCAGGCCTGGCCGTACCCGCTCTTGTCGGCGCCGGGGGCGGCCGGGGCGGAGGGGGCGGCGGAGGACTTGGGCGGGGTGGTCTTCGTCGGCGCGGCCCCGGCCGGGGCGGCCGTGGTGGGCGCGGCGGCGGGTGCCGCGGGGCCGGTGGCGGCGGGGCCGGTGGCGGCGGGAGCGGCGCTCGTGTCGCTGTTGTCCGGTCCGCAGGCCGTGGCGGTGGCGGCGATCGCCGCGACGGCGGCGGCGGTGAGGACGAGGCGGCGCGTGCGCATGGGTTCTCCTGCTGTCGATTTTCGGCGGTGCGTTCTCCGATGCGTGATCACCGTACGCGGGGGTCGTTCACGGGCCGGTGCGGGAAATATCCCGATCCTGTCCCAGAAGGCGCGCGGGGAAGACGGCCGGGCCGGCTCCCCGGGGGGAACCGGCCCGGCCGCTGAGGCGAGGTCAGGACAGCAGATCCGCCTGGAGGGTGACGACCTGCCGGAACGGCGCGGTGGGCACGCCGGCGGGGTTGGTCATGGTGACGACGGCGAGGACGTCGGCGGCGGAGAGGTAGGCGACGCGGGCGGTGGGGGCGCCCTTGGAGCCGGCCGCGGTGGACTCCACCGTGGTCAGGCTCATGCCGTCGAGGGTGTCCCAGTCGTCGTGGGGGGTGCTCCTGGTGTCGGCGGCGGCCTTGGGGCGACCCTTGGAGCGCAGGTCGGCGAAGGCCTCCCAGGACTCCCGGACGGAGCCGAAGCGCAGCAGCCGGATCTGGGTGCGGGTGCCGTCGGAGGCCGTCCACTCCCGGACGGTGGCCGCGCGGCAGGCGTCCTCCAGCAGCAGGACGCGCACCTTGACCGGGTCCTGCTGGTCCTCGGCGAGCGCGTCGCAGGGCACCCACTGGCCGAACCCGGAGCCGGCGGCGGGCGCGCCGGCGGCGGCCGAGGGCGCCGGGGAGGCGGTCGGCGACCCCGAGGCGGTGGGCGCCCCCGAGGGGACGGCACCGGCACCGGGGGCCGGGAAGACGGGCGGGGTCAGCGAACCACCGGCCTCCTCGGGCGCGGGCAGCAGCAGGTGGCGCAGGTCCGCGTGGTGCAGGGACTTGCCCTTGTCGTCCGGGGCGTTCTTGCCGGCGGGCAGCGGCGGCAGGGTCAGCGGCGCGAAGGTGTAGCGGCCGTCGCTCGCGGTGGCCAGGCCCGGCAGATCGGTGCGCTCGGGCGCGGTGACGGCCAGAGCGGTGCCGGTGCCGGCGAGGACGAACACCAGGGCGGCGCCGCCCCAGCGCACCGCGGCCTTGCGGCGCAGGGCCCGGCGGGCCTCCCGCTCCGCGAGGACGGCCGGGTCCTCGGGGACGGCGACGGGCGCGGCGAGCGCCGCCAGGAGCGGATCGGGCGCGTTCGCGGGCGCGTTCTGCGGCGCGTTCGCGGGCGCGTTCGCGGGCGCGTTCTGCGGTGCGTTCGCGGGCGCGTTCGCGGGCGCGGGCGCCGGGACGTTCCCGGGCGCGGGCGCGCTCTCGGGCGCGGGCGGCGGGGTGGCGTGGTCGGTCATACGGACGCTCCCGGGCGGGCGAGGCGGTCGAGCTGGGCGGTGAAGAGGGCGACGATCCTGTCCTTGGGCAGCGGTGCCACGCCCTCGGCGCTCATGATCACCAGGAGGTCGCCCTCGGCGGCCGAGCACTCCAGGTAGTCGATCGGCGCGGACGGCGGCGCCGGCATCAGGTAGCAGTGCGCCTCGGGGTGGCCGGGGATCGCCGGGCCGATCCGGAACAGGCCGGTGTCGCCGGTGAAGACCGCGGTGTACTCGTTGATCCGCTGCACTTCCTGCTGGTTGAACTGGCGCAGCTTCAGGCCGATCACCAGGTCGTCCCCGTCGGCGCGGTAGGTGCGCACGCCGGTGGCCTTGACGTGCATGCTCTCCCAGTAGGCGCGCATCTTGTCGCGCTTCTCCTTGGGGAGCTGCTGGAGGTCGGCGTCCAGCTCGGCGGCCAGCTGCTCGCCGCCCAGCTCGGTGTCGTTGCCGTAGCCGCCGTCGTCCGGGCCGGGCTGGTAGCCGGCCGGGACGGGCAGCAGCAGGTCGCGCAGCGAGCCGAAGTGGCTGCCGTTGGACTTGGCGCCGTACGGCGTGGCGGTCGCGGTGGGCGTGGGACCGGTGGACGGGGCGGCGACGGTGACCGGCGCGGGGTCGTCGTACCGGGTCTTGATGATGCCGACGCCGATGACCACACCGACCAGCGCGGCCGCGGCGGTCGCGGCGCCCGCGCGCAGCAGGCGGCGGGAGGCGGGACTCGGACCGGCCGGGGCGCCGGGTGCGGCGGGCACCGGCTCGGGGGTGCCGGGGGCGGCAGCGGTGGTCACGGTGTCGTCGTTCATCGGGGACCTCCGTGGATACCCCCGGCTTGGGCCGGGGGAGGAAACGGGCTGCCTGCGGGGCAGGTCAGGGAACGGCGTTTCGCCGTTGGAACGGACCGCCGTACAGGTGGCCACAGGTGATTGTCAGTGCCTGCTGGCAGGCTGATCCCGTGTATCTCAGGTACTCCTATCGCATCTATCCGACGGAACGTCAGTGTCAGGTACTGGCCCGTACGTTCGGGTGCGTGCGGGTGGTCTACAACGATGCGCTCGCCCTGCGGAAGCAGGCGTGGAAAGCGGACCGGTCGAATATCCCGACCGGCACATTGGCCAAAGCTGTGATCACCGACGCGAAGAAGACCGTTGCCAGGTCGTGGCTCGGGTCGGTGTCGGTGGACGCCTTGCAGTCGCCCCTTCGCGACCTGGACACCGCCTACCGGAACTACTTCGACTCGAAGACCGGCAAGCGGGCCGCTCGCCCGGTGGGCCTGCCCGTGTTCAAGTCCCGCAAGGACAACCGGCAGTCGCTGCGGTTGTCCCGGAACGGGTTCCGCCTGCGGTCCAACGGCAAGCTGCATCTTGCCAAGATCGGTGACGTCCGGGTCAAGTGGTCCCGGCCTCTGCCTTCCGGCCCCTCGTCCGTGACGGTGGTTCTCGATCCCTCCGGCCGCTACCGCGCCAGCTTCGTCGTGGACGTCGAACCCCAGCATCTTCCCGCATTGGACACCGAGATCGGAGTCGACCTCGGTTTGACCACATATGCCGTTCTCACGGACGGCACAGTGATCGACAACCCGCGCTTTCTGCGAAAAGCGGAGCGCCGGTTGAAGGCCGCCCAGAAGGCTCTGTCCCGCAAGGCCAAGGGATCGAAGAACCGGGCGAAAGCTCGGCGCAAGGTCGCCAGAGCTCACGCCAAGGTGGCCGACACCCGCATGGACTGGTTGCACAAGCAGACGACCAGGATCATCCGCGAAACCCAAGCGGTGTACCTGGAAGACCTGAATGTGCACGGCCTTGCCCGCACCCGCCTGGGCAAGTCCGTCCACGACGCGGGATGGTCGACCTTTCGGCGTCTCCTTGAGGAGAAGGCCACGCGGTACGGACGACACCTCGGCGTGATCGGCCGGTACGAACCCACGTCGCAGGTGTGCTCCACGTGCGGAACCTTGGACGGGCCCAAGCCGCTGGACGTCCGCCTGTGGACGTGTGGCGCGTGCGGCACCTCTCACGATCGTGACCTCAATGCTGCTCGAAACATCCTGGCCGCCGGGCGGGCGGACAGGCTGAACGCCTGCGGAGGGCCAGTAAGCCCCGGCGTGGCAATCCCACGCCGGGCACGGCCCGTGGAAACAGGAACCCACCGGAGCGTCGGCGGCACCGGGCGCAAGCCCCGCGCCGCGGGCGCGGCCGGAATCCCCGTGCTTCAGCGCGAGGAGGACGTCAAACCAGCCGCTCCCACTGCCGCTTGGCGAGGTCCTTGAGGGTGTCGGGGTTCACCGGCTGGGGGCCGAAGACCTCGACCTTCATCTCCAGCGGGCCGCGCTTGGCGACGGCCTCGCCGAGGTAGTACTGCTCGTTGCTGTCGGCCCAGTGGTGCGGCGCGGCGTCCACCTTGTAGCCGCCGGGAGCGCCGTCGGCGAACGCCGGCCAGGTGACGGAGCGCACCTGGTCCGCGTGGTCCGCGGTGTACTGGGTCAGCGTGATGCGGTAGCGGACGTCGTCCTTCTTCCAGGCCACCTCGGCCGCGCGGCGGAAGCCGTTGGAGGCGAGGTCCTTGAAGGTGGCGACCTCGTCGCCGTTCTCCTCGGCGAGTTCGCCGATCGAGACCCAGCTCGGCTTGTCCGCGAAGTCCGCCCAGGGGGCGCTGCCCTCGGGGGCGGTGATCAGCAGCTTGGTCAGGTCGCCGTCGATGGCCAGCGGCTTGGGCTGCTCGGCGGCGAGGGCGGCCGGGTCGACCGTGCCGGCCGGGTAGGACGGGTGGGCGACCTGGAGCGGCGGCAGCGGCGTGGGCGGGCGCTGGGCCTGCACGGCGTAGCCGATGCCGCCGCCGGCCAAAGTGCCCAGCACCAGGGCGCAGGCGCCCAGCAGCACGGGGCGGGGGCGGCGCGGGGCGCGCGGGGCGGGAGCGGGCTCGGCCGCGAACGGCTCGGCGGGGACGGCGGGTTCGCCGTGCTCCGGCGCGACGGGCGGGGCGACGGGGACGGCGGGTTCGCCGTGCTCCGGCGCGACGGGCGGGGCGACGGGCGGCATGGCGGGCGGGGCGACGGGCGCCGGCGGGACAGCGGCCGCGGACGCGGCGGGCACGGCGGGCACGGCGGGCACCGGCTCCGCGGGTTCGGTGGTCACGGAAGTGGCTCCAGAGAAGGGGGAAGAGGAAGGGGTGGCGTCGGGCGGGCGGGCGGAGCCGGGCTCAGCCGCCGGCAGTGAGCCACTCGCGCTGGCGCTTCATCAGCTCGTTCAGCAGCGCCTTGTCGGGCGTCCCCTTCACGTCGACGTCGACCGTGTACTGCACGTCGCCCTGGCTGGAGATGCCGCTCATCGATCCGGTGTAGGCCTGCTGCTTGGGGGCCTGCAGGTAGCCGTGGCCGCCCGGGTCGCCGTCGATGTCGAACGGGCTCAGCGACTTGACCTCGTAGCCCTTGACGAAGTCGCGTGCCGCCGTGGTGGAGCCGAACTTCAGCAGGGTGACGGTGACTTCGGCCTTGCCGTCGGCGGTCCGGTACGTCCGGGTCGCGCCGCTCCTGTAGCCGTACGAGCCGAGGATGTCCATGATGCCGTCCTGCTTGCCGAAGAGCGCGGCGACGTCGTCGTTGGTCATGGTCATCCCGTCCGCGGGACCGTAGGACTCGCCGCCGGCCGGGAGGGGGAGCAGGAAGTAGCGCAGGTCGCCCTCGTGCTGGCCGTTCTTGACCGTGCCCTTGACGGTGCTGGCGGGGGCGGGTTCGGCCGGGGCGGCGGTGGGCGCCGGGACGGGCGCGGCCGAGGGCGTCGCGGACGCGGTGGCACTCGCGGTGGCACTGGCGCTCGCGCTCGCGGCCACCCGCGACGGGGCGGGGGCGGCCGCGGCCGAGCGGGCGGCGGGCTTGCCGACGGCGACGGTCACCGCGGCGCTGGCCGCGGTGACGGCGAGCAGGCCGGCGGTGGCCAGCGCGACGCCGACGGCGCGCGGCAGCCGGCGCGGGGCCGGCTGCGTTGCCGGCTCCGGTGCGGGCGCAGCGGCCGGCTCGGCCGGTGCCGGAGGTGCGGCGGCGGCGCCCTCGTTCTCGGGCTCAGGCTCGGGCAAGGAAATCCCCCCAGGAAGAATGCGGAATCCCACGCGCGGGCCCCTTGCGGGCGCCACTGCCCCAGCGGGTTCTCCGGGAATTCCGTCACGCGTGTCGGCAGGAATTATGAGAGGCCGCCGACACCGCTGCCAAAACAGTTAACCGTCACACTTTCCCCCAATGTTCGACGAATCGGACACACCGTGATCGAACCGCAATGGGCGCTGTCCTGCGGTGATGACACTGTGTCGACACATCGATTCGAACATGGCCTCCTCCCGGCCCCGGCGGCCCGTGACGATGTCGCGGTCCCGTCACCGCTCGGCACGAAGGCGCGCCCGCGGGGTCGGGACGGCGTCAAGAACGGGCAAGGACGGGGAGAAGGACGGGAAAAAAGGGGGGACGTGCCGTGACGAGGGGGGAAGCCGGCCGCCGGCGGGCGTGGCCGGCCGTGGTGGCGCTCGCGGCGCCGGCCGCCGCCGGAGCACCGGTGGTGTGGGCGTGGTCGCTGGACCGGCCGGTGGGCGCGGGGCCGCTGTGGCTGTGCGCCGCCGCACTGGCGGTGGGCACGGCCGCCTCGGTCCGGCCGGGCCGAGGTGCGGATCAACGGCCGGACCGGCGGGCGGGCCGTCGCACGGGAGGCGGCGGGGACGCGGCGGTCCGCGCGTGGGCGGTGGTGCTGCTCGCGGCCGCCTGGGGGACGGCGTTCGCGACGGCCCAGGCCGTCCACACCGTCCAGGTGCGGGCGCACGAGCCGCGCAGCGTCGCGGCGGTGGTGACGCACTGCCGGGCGACCGGCCAGCGGCCGGTGGAGGGCGGCGGTCTGGGCTCGAAGACGTACGGCTGCACCTACCGTTGGAGCGTGGACGGACAGGAGTTCAGCGAGGAGCGCCCGGTCGACGAGCCCTACCCGGACGGCCATGAGGTCCGGGTGGGGCTGGAGGACGGCGGGCGGATGGTCACCGGCCGCCCGAGCCCGGCGGCGGTCCCGTTCTGGATCGTGCTGGCCCTGCTCGGCCTGGCCGCCGTACCGTACGCCGCCGTCCGCCTGGCCGCTCAGGTCCGGGAGGCGGACCGGTGAGCAGCGGCGGCGGGACCGGCCCGCGGTTCGCCGTCGGCCCCGGGTACGCGCTGTACCAGGGGCCGCTGGCCGACAGCGCCTTCCACCGGCACACCACCTTCCAGATCGCCGTCGCGGGCGCCACCCGCACGGTGGCCATCGAGGACGACACCGGGCGGCGCCACCGCGGTCCCGCGCTCGTGGTGCCGCCGATGGTGCGCCACCGGATGGCCCCGACCCGGGAGGTGCTGACCTTCTACGTCGACCCGCACTGCGCCTTCGCCGACCGGCTGCGCACGGACTGCGGGCAGGGGGTCACCGTGGCCCCGCAGTGGCACGGCCTGACCGAGCGGGAGGTACGGCCGGACGGCGGGCTGCCCGCCACCGGCCTGGACCCGCGGCTGCGTGCGGCCGTGGCGGCGCTGGCCGACGGCCGGGAGCCGCTGGAGGGCCTCGCCGCGCGCGTCGGGCTGTCCCCGCAGCGCCTGCGGGCCCTGGCGCGGCGGCAGTTGGGGGTGCCGCTGGCGCGCTGGCGCAGTTGGCAGCGGCTGTCCCGGGCGGCGCTGGCGCTCGGCGAGGGGTGCTCGCCGGCGCAGGCGGCGTTCGCGGGCGGGTTCGCCGACCAGGCCCATTTCTCCCGGTGGATGCGGGAGTTGACCGGGCTGACGCCCTCGCAGGTGCTGCCCGCGCTGCGCGCGGCGGAGGGCGGGGCCGGGGATGCGGCCGGGGGTGCGGCCGGGGGTGCGGCCGGTCAGCCGGGGCGGCGCGCGGTGTAGAGGGACATCGAGCCGGTCACCGTCGCGACGGTGTCCGTCTCGCGCACGCCCTCGAAGCCCGCCTCGGCGATGAGGCGGGGCAGGATGCCGTCGGCGTTGGTCTGGGTGTCCTGCTTCCCGTCGGCGAACTGGACGATCCGGAAGGCCAGGCGCATGGCCGGGGTGCGCTGCCGCCCGTAGTCGGCGATCACCAGTTTGCCGCCGGGGCGCAGGGTGCGGTGCATGGCGGCGAGGATCGCCCGCTTCATCGGGACGGGGCACTGGTGGAGGACGAGGCTGGAGACGACGGTGTCGGCCGCTTCGTCGCCGACGACCTCGGCCACCGCGTCGCCCATGCCGGTGCGGAAGTCGGGGGTGGCGCCGGCCGCGGCGGCCTTGCGGCGGGCCAGGCGCAGCACGGCGGGGTCGGGGTCGACGCCGATGACGGTGGCCTGCGGTTCGGCGCGGTGGAGGAGGACGGCGAAGGAGCCGGTGCCGCAGCCGACGTCGACGATGACGTCACCGGGGCGGGGGGCGGCGTGCATGGCCAGCAGGCTGCGCCACAGGCGTTCGCGGGTGAGCGAGACGATGGGGTCGTAGAGGCCGAGGGCGAAGCGTCCGGCCGCGGGGGTGAAGGTGTCGGTCGGTGTCATGGGGCCAGTGTGGGCGGGCGGTTGGGGCGGAGTCTTGAACGAATCGCTCGCCCGCCTCGCCCACTGAGACGCCTGCGGCCGGGCGGCTCCCGCGGGGGCTGGTGTCAGGACGATCCGGAGTTCGCACGGGCCTCGTTCGATAGTCCTGGGCCGTGCCCCACCTGTTCCTTCTCCGGTCTCGACGTCGCGCAGGAAGTCGGCGGGTCCGACTTCCTGCGCACAAGGGGGCAGTGAGGGCGGCGGGAGCGACGACAGGCCCACGGCATCACCGAGGTTGCGAACCGCAGCACAGCACCGGGTGGCCCCGCGCACTCCGCGGGGCCGCCCGAGAGCTCTTCAGAAACGGTCCGGAACGTCGCCCGCCCTGATGCCGATGACGAAGGACCGCCACGCCTCGACGGTGAAGGCGAGAGCCGGACCGTGAGGATCCTTGCTGTCCCGAACCCGAACCATGCCCGTGACGCCATCGGCCACCTCGACGCAGTGGCCTTGGCCATGGCTGTGGGCGCTCCTGCGCCGGACGGCCCCGTGGGGTCGATCGCTCATGTCGGTTCCGGCCACAGTTCCGTGAACGGCCTGATAGCGAACACGCATGAGGACAAGGAAGCACAAGCCTTCTTGCCGACCCGCCGCAGAAGCTCTCTGCGTTCACAAGTGCGCGTCATGCCTGAGCACTTCACCCCTACCAGGCATGCCAGAGCGCATCGTGGCGGTGGTGGACCGGAGGGATGTCCGCACCGTCGGTGTCGTGGCCGGCGCGGTGCAGCCCGCGGATCCGCTGGGCGTCGAGTCGGCCCCGGAGCCGGGCCCGGCTTTCGGCCGTGGCGATCTCGACGGAGAACGAGCCCGTCCTGCAGTCGAGCACCGTCGACAGCCGGAAGGTGATCCGACGCCGCGTCTTCTTCGGGACGGGGCGCCGGCCTTCGCGGGCGGCCCGGCCCAGTTCGGCGTGGGCGTAGCGGAGGTCGTACAGGGACATGGACTCCAATGCGCCCTCCTCGACGCGGAGTTGCCTGGGAGTCGTGCGGACGGTTCGGGACATCAAGAGCCTCCGTGGGCCCTCCGGACTCTCCAGAGGTACCTACGGCGGGTGCGCATTGGTCAGCACGACTCGCTCCCCCATCGGTCGGGATGATCTACCCGGGCAGCACAGTAGTCGCGCGCAGGCGTGGGGGCCCGAGCTTTTGCTCACCCCCGTTGTGAGGCCAAGCCGCTCCACATCGGAAAGGCCGGGTGGCCCCGCGAAGCACGCGGGGCCGCCCGGCAAGAAGCGCCTCAGGAGCCGGCCGGGAAGTCACCGGCCTGGACACCCTCGACGAAGGACCGCCAAGCCTCGGAAGTAAAACGGAGAGCCGGGCCGTGAGGATCCTTGCTGTCCCGGACCGGAACCATGCCGGTGATGCCGTCGGCCACCTCGACGCAGTTGTCGTTCGGATTGCCGGCGCTCGACTTGCGCCAGGTGACGGGGAGTTCCGTAGCAACCTCGACGCAGTCGCCACCAGAGGCGTTGCTGTAGCTGCTCTTGCGCCATGTCAGGTCAGCTGTCACGCGATTGACCTCCTGGAGCCCTCAGTCGGTGGTGGGCTGCCCCGCGCGGTGCGGGGCAGCCCACGGTACTGGGTCAGTTGGTGGCCGGGAAGTCGCCCGCCCGGACGCTAGCGATGAAAAACTGCCACGCCTCGGGAGTGAACGCGAGAGTCGGGCCATCGGGGTCCTTGCTATCCCGAACTGGAACGATGCCAATGAGATCATCGGCCACTTCTATGCAATCGCCTTGGCCATTGCTGTATGTGCTCTTGCGCCACTTGACGCTGTGGTACTCGTGACTCACCGTGAATACTCCTCCGCAACTTCCTTCAACCAAGCGATTGACCTCTCGGGCTGCACCGACGACGCCATGAGGCGATCGAAGGCATCCTCGTGGCGAGCGATCTCATGCGGCCGTTCCGAATAGGTGCTACTGGTGGGCGCCTCGGAGTAGGCAACACTGCCAGGGATGTCGTTGAACGACAGAATGGAGAACGAGGAACCCATGGCCGCGTGAGCGCCAGCGGAGAACGGCAGGATCTGGACCGTGATGTTGGGCCGTTTATCCGCCATGGCCGCGAGGTGGCTCAACTGCTCAGCCATGGCCGGGTTCCCGCCGACTGGCCGTCGAATGACAGCCTCACTGATGATGGCCCACAGCTGTGGCGGCTCATGGCGGTCAAGTATCTGCTGACGATCCATCCGCAGTGCGACTCGCCGCTCGACTTCTTCAGCGGATTCGATCGGATTCATGGCCCGGATGACACTCCGAGCATAGGCCTCGGTCTGGAGAAGTCCTGGAACCAGCTCGCACTGGTAGGTCGTGATCTTCGCTGCGTCCGACTCGAAGCCCACGTAGGCGCGGAACCAGTCCGGCAGAGCATCGCCGTACGCATGCCACCAGCCCTGCTGGCGGCTCTGGCGCGTCAGCCCGAGGAAGTGCTTCACCTCATCGGATGAAGTGACGCCGTAGTGCGCCAGGAGCTTCGCGGCGTCGCGCTCCTGAAGTGGCACCAGGCCGCTCTCGATGCGGCTCAGCTTCGAAGCGGACCAACCCAGCGCGGCGGCCACGTCCTTGGCGTTCAGCTCACGCGATGCGCGCAACTTGCCAAGCTCGCCGCCGAGCCTACGCCGCAGCACGGTTGGACTGCCCATGCGTCACACTCCCTGGCTGTTCGCTTCCTTGCATAGTTTGCCACCCCTCCCGGGGGCCCTGTCGCGCCCCATGATCATGCAATTGCACGAGCGAAGCAGTTGCATGCAATTGCCCGACTAGGGCAATCTACAGGGAGTAGTCCTTCAGGTCGCCTGAGTGACCGAGAGTGCTCTACGGCCGGGCATCCCCATGCCCCGCCCGGCCTCCGCATGGCTTCAAACTTCGTTCCTGGAAGGCGGATTCGCCATGTCCTCCTGCCCCTCCACCACCTGGCTGCCGCGCAGCCGCCGCGCTCCCTCCGAGGGGCGCCGCTTCCTCGCCTCGATCCTCTCCTCCACCCCTCACGGGG
>NZ_JBIVVI010000066.1:0-15085 GCF_044757675.1 Kitasatospora sp. NPDC091257 | reverse complement strand
CCCCGACCCCCGGCCCCCGAGCACCGGTCCGTACCTCGGCGTCGGCCCGCAGGCGGGGGTCCGAAGACGGGCCTCAGCGGAAGGCGGCGATGTTGCGGGCGGCCCAGGCGGAGAAGGGGCGCGGGGCGCGGCCCAGGACCCGCTGGACGTCCGGACTGATGCGCAGTTCGGCCGGGTTCGGCGCGCCGAGGATGTCCAGGGTGTCCTCGGCGAGCTCCGCCGGCATGGCCCGGCTCATGGCGGCCCCGGCCTCGGCGCGGGTGAGCTCGTGGAACCGTACCGGCGAGCCCAGCGCGTCGGCGATCGCGGCCGCCTGGCGGCGCGGCGTGATCACCTCGGGGCCGGTCAGCTGGTACACGCCGCCGGCGTGCCGGTCGTCCAGCAGACAGGCCGCCGCGACCGCCGCGATGTCCGCCGGGTCGACGATCGGCACGCCGACATCGCCGAAGGGCGCCGCGACGAGCCCCTGCGCACGGACGGACTCGGCCCACCAGAGGGCGTTGGAGGCGAAGCCGCCCGGCTGCAGGATCGCCCACTCCGGACCGGATTCCCGCAGCGTGTCCTCCAGTTCGCGCATCGCGATCCGGGTCGGCCCGAAGGGCCTGGTCACCACGCCCTGACTGGAGAGCAGCACGATCCGCCGGACCCCGGCGGCCGCGGCCTCGCCGATGAGGCCGGCGGGGTTGCCCCCGGCGGCGTGCAGGTCGCCGGAGAGCAGCAGGAAGAGCGCCGACGCCCCGGTCAGCGCGGGCCCGAGCCTGGCCGGGCCGGCCGGCCCGGCCAGGTCGGCCGCCAGATGGCGGACCCCGTTCGGCACCGCCGCCGGGTGCCGCGACACCGCCGTCACCTGCTGCCCCGCCTCGGCCAGCGCCCGCGTCAACGGCCGTCCGATGTTCCCGGTCGCTCCGGTCACCACGATCATGATCAGCTCCTCGTCGAATGTCCTCGGTGGCTCCGACGTTAGGAGGACGGGCTAACTCCCGGTAAGGACATACCTGGAGGTAAGCTCATGGCATGGCGGGAGGGGTGCAGCACAGAGGGACCGGGGCAGGCAGCCGGTATGACGTGTTTCACACCGACTGCCCCGCGCGCGACATGGTCGACCACGTCACCAGTCGGTGGGGCGTCTGGGTGCTGATCTCCCTGCGGAGCCGCGACCTGCGCTTCTTCGAGCTGCGCGAGAGCATCCGCGGCATCAGCGAGAAGATGCTCGCCCAGAGCCTGCGGGCGCTGGTCCAGGACGACCTGGTCTGGCGGAAGGTCGCGCCGACGACGCCGCCTCAGGTCACGTACGGGCTGACCGAGTTCGGCCACGAGGTGAGCGAGCCGCTGACGGAGCTGTTCGACCGGATCACCCGACGGCTGCCGGCGGGCGGCGGCGGGGACCAGAACCTGCCCGACCACTGATCCCGCAGCCGGTCGAGGCGGGTCGACGGACCGGCGTGGGAGCGGATGGAGCCCTTCTGGCCCGCCGGCTCCGCGCGGAGAGCGCCGGAGGCTCTCAAGAACCCTCTGGAGAGGGGCCGTTCGCCCCCTCCCCAGCCGTGTGCTCGTTCAGGTCCCGCTGACGACGGACCATCGGGTGACGGAGAAGTACTGCTGGTCGATCTCGCCCTCGGCGTCCACGGTCCGGCCGGCCAGGTGGTTCATGCTGCCCGGCTCGAAGGGGTTCTCTCCGGGGACGCGCACGACGTCGTCGTGTCCGCCGCCGTGGAGCACCAGGGCGTCCCGCTCGCTCTTGGAGCCCACGGCGAGGGACGTCCGTCCGCGCACACGTTCCGCGAGGCAGCGGCGAGAGGTTTGTGCACTGACTCACAGCCTGGCAAGGGGCGAACGGCGCTGCATCTCGACCTTCACCGCTTCGCGGGCCGACGTTCGCGGAGCCGGCCCGCCACGCCCTTCTCATGTGGTCGCCTCGCCCCGGGCCCGTTGATCACGACCACGCACGTGCCCCGGGACTCCTCTCACACGGCGGGCGTCGGGTCGTGACCGGTCAGCTCGCGGCTGGCCGCCCACAGCCGCGCGGCGGTCGCGGTGTCGGCCAGGTGGCCCCAGAGCGGCTCGGCCCTGGGCTCACCGCGCAGCCCGAACGCGCGGGGGCTCCACATCTGCCCGCCGCGCACGGCCGGGTCGAGCACGGCCCGGACGGCGGGCCACGCGGCGGCGTCCTTGCCCTGGACGACCAGCCCGAGCGGCAGGTGGCGCAGCCGCTCGCCGGTGGTGCGGACGTGGACCGGCGGGCGCGAGGGGGTGAGGGAGTCGAGCGCGCCGCCGGGGTGGACGAGCACGCTCAGCGTCGTGCTGCCGGCGGCGCGCAGACGGCGGTCGAGTTCGAGGGCGAAGAGCATCTGGGCCAGCTTGGAGCGCGCGTAGGTGCGCTTGGGCCGGTAGTCGCGCGTGCTCTGGAGGTCGTCGAGGTCCAGGCGTTCGGACTTGGCGGCGAAGCTTCCGGTGGTGACGATCCGGCTCCCGGGTGCGGCCGCGAGCAGGGGTGCCAGGTGGTGGGTCAGCGCGAAGTGCCCGAGGTGGTTGGTGGCGAACATCAGCTCGTGCCCGTCGACGGTTTCGCGGCGCGGAGGATGGTCGAGCGCCACGCCGGCGTTGTGGACGACCGCGTGGAGGCGGTCCAGGGCCAGGGCGTCCACGGACGGGCCGAGCGAGGCGAGGTCGGCGAGGTCCAGCGGCAGGTGCCGCACCCTGGCGCCGGGGACGCGCGAGGCGATGGAGGCGATGGCGGCTTCGGCCTTCGCCCGGTCGCGGCTGCCGAGGACCACCGTGGCGCCGGTGGCGGCGAGTTGCTCGGCGACGAAGTACCCGATGCCCGCGTTGCCGCCGGTGACCAGGACGTTCTTCCCCTCGGCGCGGGGCAGCCGGTGGACGTCCCACGGCGGGTTGTGGGGCAGGGAGGGCATGGCGGGCTCCTGGAACTCGGAGTGGGCTGGTGGTGGTTCCCAAGATCCCGGAGGCCACTCACATCCCACCGGCAGCCCACCGTCCGCGCTGTCGGCCGACCGGCACCGGCCGGACCCGGCGCGCGCGAGAAGTCGGCGGGGTCGACTTCTCGCGCGGGGCACAGGGCGCGTGATGGGGGCGTGCGGCGTGACGCTGCGCAAGCAAAAGATCGCTTTCCGGTGCTGCCGGCCGGAATGCGGGGGTTACGGTGGCGTCCGAATACACGTGTTGGGCACGTGGCGCGAGAGCTGGGGGCAGTGGTGGCACAGCGGAAGATCAAGCGGGGACCGACGGCGAGCTCCGCGATCATGTTCGGCGAAGAGATCCGCTACGCGAGGGAGTTGGCGGGCTACACCCAGGAGGACCTGGGAAAGCTCCTGCACCTCGACCGGACGGTGATCTCGCGGACCGAGAGCGGGCGGCGGAAACCCACGATCGAGGAAGTCGAGGAGCTCGACCGGCTGCTGAACACCGGCGGGCTGCTGAAGCGGCTGTACGACCGGGTCGACTGGAGCGCGCAGATCGAGCATCCGGACTGGTTCCAGACCCATGCCGACTCGGAAGCCGAGGCGGTCGGGGCCCACGTGTTCCAGACCGACTACATGTTTGGGCTGCTTCAGTGTCGGGACTATGCCCGAGCGATGTTCGAGGCAAGCGGGACTGATGAACGCCCCGAAGTGATCGAAGAGCGAGTCGTGGCAAGGCTCGCACGGCAGAAGCGGTTCCTTGTCGAGGACGGGCCTCAGATGGTGGTCCTCCTGGACGAGAGCGCCATTCGATCGGTGGTCGGCGGACCGAAGGTGATGGTGCGGCAGATGCAGCACCTGCTCGACATCGCCCGACGCGAGAACATCGTGATTCAGGTGGTGCCGTTCACTGCTCGGGCGACGATCATCAATACCTCGATGGTCCTTCTGGAGATGCCGGATGGTCGGCACTCGGTGTACTCGGAGAGCCTTGACAGGGGCAGCCCCTGCGACGAACCGACCGTCGTCTCCGGGCACCGCCGCCGCTATGATCGCCTCCGTGGCGATGCGCTCACAGCGAGCGAATCGCTGGTGCTGATCGCCGAGGCGCTGGAAGGTTTCAAAGATGATGCGGAACAAGCTCGACGCGGCCAGCTGGCGCAAGAGCAGCTACAGCGGTACGAACGGCGGCAACTGCGTCGAAGTGGCCCCCGGATTCCCCGGCCTCGTCCCCGTACGTGACTCCAAGGACCCCCATGGCCCGGCCCTCGTCTTCCCGGCCGCCGCCTGGGACTCCTTCATCACCGCAGTCCGCGAGGGCAAGTTCCTGGCGTGATCCCGACCTGGCGTAAGAGCAGCTACAGCGGTACGAACGGCGGCGACTGCGTCGAGGTGGCCTCCGGCCTCCCCGGCCTCGTTCCCGTACGTGACTCCAAGGACCCTCACGGCCCGGCGCTCGTCTTCCCGGCCGCCGCCTGGGACTCCTTCATCACCGCCATCCAGGGAGACGAGTTCCCGGGTTAGGCCCTGCTCCCCCGGTTCCCCTCCCCGTGCCGGCCGACCGCGCGGCGGCGGCCGGCACGCCAGAGCTCACTCGGCACGAAGCGCGCGCCCGCGGTGCGATCGGGTGGTCGAGTCCCTGCGCGGATCGACCTGTTGCCGGACAAGCCGACCCCGGGTGCGGGCCGCAACACCGGGTTGCGGCCCGCACGCCGAAAAAACCGCCTGCCGGCCCCGCTACTCGCGGGGGCGGCCCAGCAGGGCGGCCGAGGTCGAGTCGCCAACGCGGGTCGCCACCGCGCCCTTGAGCACGGTCAGTGCGGCCGGCAGCGCCGCGACCGCCGCCGCCTTGAGTGAGCTGATCGACGTGAGGTCGAACTTGTCGGCCAGCAGCAGGCCGAGGAACGCCGCGGCGTACGTGGCGACGGTGCGCTCGACCAGATCGAGGATGAACTTCCGCATGGTCAGGACTCCTTCGCGGTGGAGGCGGTGAGGTGCCGGTCTGTGCGCGACGGTCGCGCGGGCGTCGGGGTCGGCGTTCGGCAGGAATGCGGCAGGCGCCGTCGGGGAGTTGCCGCCCCTCATGTACACGTTCACGCCGTCGATTCCGACGACGGGCCCGGCGGGCGATTCCGGCGGCCCCGCGCCGTACGCCTCATCCCAGCGGGGTGCTCAGCTCCATGGCGCGCAGGGCCGCCGCCAGGGCCGGTGCGTCGCCGACGTCCAGGGCGGTGTCCGTCAGCTTGATGACGTGCTCGTCGCCGTGCGCCAGCGCCCGCTCGAAGACCTCCTCGGGGGTGAACGCGCCGGGCGGGACGTACGCGACCGGCGCGGCGGGCGCGTACATCGCCGTGACCGCCGCCGAGGCCGTCCAGGCCGCCCGCAGGCTCGCCGGCCACAGCGCCCGCGGGAGCGCGGGCAGTGTGCGCAGCACGGCGTTGGGGGCCGTGGCCGCGTGGACGAGCATCGTCTCCTCGCCGTGGCCGTGGGTGGCGTAGCGGTGGGTCGCCGCCCGCACCAGTTCGGCGAGGCGGCGGGGCACCTCCTCCGGTCGGGGCGCCTCGGCCCCGGCCCACACCGGCAGGGCGGTGACGCGGTCGAGCCTCGCCGGGAAGCCTCCGTCCTGGACGGCGACGGCCGGCACCGCGTCGAGGGCGGCGGCCGCGTCGAGAGCGGCGGGCAGGTTTGCGGGCGTCGCGACGGTCCGGTGGCGGGCCGCCCAGTAGCCCAGGCCGTGGGCGAGTTCCGCCAGGCGCGGCCCGGTGGCCTCGCCGGCCAGCAGCGTGCGCACCGCGTGGCCCACCCGGATCACCGGGTGCGTCGACCCGCCGTACAGGCCGGGCAGCAGCCGCGGCCACCACCGGGCCAGCACCTCGCGCCAGGGACGCTCGGCGACCTCCCGCTCGAAGTGGCCGATCCAGTCGGCCGCACGCCTCGGATCGCCCAGCGCCGTACGCCAGTTGGCGTCCGTCACCGGCTCGACGCGGGGCGGGAGGTCCTCCAGCTTGCGCGCGTAGAGGTCGAGCCAGCGGTGCACCGACGGCGCCTGTCCGTGGGCGGTGAGGGCCTCGGCGGCCATCGGCGCGTGGTTGGTGAGCCGTCCGAGCCGCTCGGGCCCGCAGGTGTGCAGTCGTTGGAGCGCTTCGTCCAGAATCCCTGTCGTGTCCACGGGTAAGGACCGTAGGCGGCGGGCCTGGGCGGCGTAACGGGCTGGAGTCCTAGGCCCGGCGCGGGGCCGCCCACCGGCCCCGCGTGGACACCTGCCGGGGGACCGTCGAGGATGGACGCGGCGGGTGTCCCCGCCGGGCGTGCGAGGAGGAGCGATGGATCCGCTGCGCGGGGCCCGGGCCCGTCGCCCGGTGACGGCCCGGTGACCGCCCCGGGGCCTGCGGGCCCGCGCCGGCTGCGGTTCGACGGCTGGATCGCCGGCATCGGCACGGCCTCCGGCACGCGCGTGGTCGTGGGGCACTGGGCGGCCTCGCCGTTCGGGCCGTTCTCCGACGTGATGGTCGAGCACGCCGACGGGACCCGGCTCCTGCTGGCGCCCACCGGGCGGACGGCGGAGTTCATCGCCGACACGTACGCCTTCGACCGGGTGCGGGTCGTACCGGTCGCGGTGCGGCGGGGCGCGACGCGCTGGCGGGTCACGGCGGGCCCGCTCGACCTGCGCTTCACCACCGGGCGGCGCGGCATCCTGGGGCTCGCGCTCAGGACGGTGCCCGGCCCGGTCGCGGCCCGCCCCGCCTGGACCGTGGTGACGGACCCGCTCGCCCGGCTGCTGCTCGGCGTGCGGACCCGGGGCACCGCGGGACGGGGTCGGCGCGAGTGGTACGGCGTCCGCGACCTCCACGCGGTCACCGCGGTGAGCGCCGTGCTCGACGGCCGGGGGCTCGGCCCGCTCGCGCCGGTCGCACCGGTGCGGTTCGGCTTCGGTTCCACCCCGCGGCGGCCCTCACTCGTCCGCGTCACGACCACCGTGGCCACGCGCTGACGCACCGTCGCACGGAGTGGCGCGGAGGCCCGGACGCGGCGGCCACCACAGGCTCTTGGCGGCCGGGAGGTTCGGCCGGGAGGTTTGGCCGGCCGGATCGGGGTGAGACGAGGAGCGGGTCGGCAGCGGGCGGCCCGGACCGCGTCCCCTCCCCTCTGGACGGCCGTCCGGGCCCGCCGTCCGAGCCCGCTGCCGATGGCTCAGAGCCCGGCCACCGTGACGACCGCACCGGCGGCCGGGCGTCCGCCGTCCTCCTACCGGCGCCGCGGCCCGTCCGGGACCTCGGACGGAAACCCGGACGGGAGCCGGACCGGGTTCCGAACGGCCCCGCCGGGATCCCGGCCGAAATCCCGGCGGCGTCCCGGGCATGCACCCCGCGGATCGGGACAGACGAGCGAACGGCAACCGACCGACCCGTCCGGAAGGAGTCTTTCCGTGACCGACATCCAGCGCCTCCCCGGAGCCCTCGAACACCACTGGTCCTGGCAGTTGGAGGGAGCCTGCCGCACCGTCGACAGCAGTGTCTTCTTCCACCCGGGCAACGAGCGCGGCGAGGCAGCGCGAGCAGGCGGCGAAGTCGGTGTGCGCGCGCTGCCCGGTCGCCCTGGAGTGCCGCCGGTACGCCCTGGCCGTGCGCGAGCCCTACGGGGTGTGGGGCGGGCTGACCGAGGAGGAGCGCCGCGTCCTGCTCTCCCGCCGGCGCACCCGGCCCGCCCCGGCGGCCGCATGACACGGACCCGCCCGATCGGCTCCGCGCCCCGCCCGACTCCGTGACCCCGCCCGACTCCGCGACCCCGCCCGACTCCGCGACCCCGCCCGGGCCGTGGCGGCTATCGTCGGCCCATGAGGGACCTGATCCACCGGGGCTGGCCGCTGCCGCTGGCCGGCGCGGTGCTCGCGCTGCTGGTGCTCGTCCTGAGCCTGTCCGGCATGCTCGCCCAGCACCGGGCGGCGGACCGCATCGACGCCTCGCCCCTGCGCGTGGACGCCACGATCAGCGCCGAACGGCAGCGGGAGAAGAGCGGGGTGGAGTACACCGTCACGTACCGGGTCGGTGGGCGCGAGTACAGCACGGCCTCGCTCAGGGTCAGGGCCGCCGTCCCCCACCCGGCCGTCGGCGTGACCGTTCCCCTGGAGGTGGCCGCGGACCACCCGGCGACGGCCCGCGTGCTGGGCACTCACTACCCCGACGACGACCTGCCCGACACCCAGCTGCTCATCGCGACGTTCTCCGCCATGGCCCTGCCGACCTGCCTCTGGTTCCTCGTCAGCCGCCTGCGGGCCCGCTCCCGCACACCGGCCCCGGCCCCGGCCCCGGTCCCGGGGAGCGCGCCCGCGCACCCGTGACCGCGCACCCGTGACCGGGCGCGCGCGGACGGGCCGCCGTACGGACCTCGCCGCGGGAGCCCCCGGCCGTGACGAACCGCGGGCCGGGCGGGGACCGGACCCCGGCGGAGGCGCCCGGCTCCGCGCCCGTGCCAACTCCGCGCGGGGAGGCCGGGCCCTACCGGGGACCGCGCGGGCTGCCGATCCGCAGCAGGTTGCCGCTGCGGTCGACCAGGGCGAACTCCCGCATCCGGTAGGCGGTGTCGACGGGCTCGGTCAAGCGGCTGCCGGTGGCCGGGTCGGTGGGCACGCCGAGCCGGGCCCAGTCGCGGTGCAGCGCGTCCGCGTCCCGGACCTGCAGGTAGCAGCCGCCGGCGGTGGACAGCGGGTCCACCCCGGGGTCGTGGCGGAAGTGCAGTTCCACCGTGCCCCGGACGAGGATCAGGTAGCCGCTCTCACCGCCTTCGCCATCCCAGCGCCCGCGCGGCTCGAAGCCCAGGCGGGCGTAGAACTCCTCGGTCTCGTCCAGGTCCCGGCTCGGCAGGACCGGCACCGCGTACTCGTCCATGGCGCCACCGTAGGCCACGCCCCTGACAGTCGCGGGCTCAGACGAGGGCGGTGACGAGCAGGGTGAAGGCGGCGACGATGACGGCGACGCGGACGTAGTGGAAGCGGTCCCAGCGGTTCATCTGCTGCTTCCAGTCGGCAGGCCGGTTCTCGGGGGTCCACGTCCTGCCCCGGTTGTTGATCGGGACGAGCAGCAGGATCGACATGATCACGCTGACGATCAGCAGCGCCCCGGCGACGACGACCAGTCCGGCGCCGGGGCGGTGCCATCCGGCGACGGCCCACACCGCGCTGAGGGCGAGCGAGCCGAAGTACCAGAACGGCATCAGGGCGCCGAGCATCCGTCCTCCGTGGGCGCGGCCGAGCTGGCCGCTGTCCTCGGGGAGTGCGTCGAGGATCCGGCTGATGACGAAGGCGACGGAGAACTCCACCCCCACCATCAGGCCGACGACCACGGTGGTGAAGACCTCAAGTGCGTCGAGCATGGTGACCCCTCCGGGAATCTAGCGCTGCTAGCTGATGTGGCAACGCTAGTACTGTCGCCGCTCGATTGTCTAGCAGTGCTAGAATCGACTCATGTCGGTACAGGAACGCAAGCAGCGCGAACGGGCGGACCGCGAGCGCCTCATCGTGGCCACGGCCCGCGAACTCGCCGAGCAGCAGGGCTGGGACGCGGTCACCACCCGCCGGCTCGCCGAGCGCATCGAATACAGCCAGCCCGTCCTCTACAGCCACTTCCGCGGCAAGCGCGAGATCATCGGCGCCGTCGCCCTCGACGGCGCCGCCGAGATGGCCGCGGCACTGCGGGCCGCGACCGCCGCCGCGAACGGCCCCCGCGCCCGGGTCACCGCCCTCGCCCGCACCTACCTCGACTACGCCGAACACAACCCGGCGGTCTACGACGCCATGTTCCGGCTCGACGGCGGCCTGGCGTTCGCCCGCGAGGACACCCCGGAGCCGCTGAAGGACGCCTTCGCCGCCCTGCTGGAAAGCCTCGCCGAGGTCGCCGGGGACGGCGTCCACCCGGCGCTGTTCACCGAGACCTTCTGGGCGGCCCTGCACGGGCTGGCCACCCTCACCCGGGCCGGACGGCTGCCGCCGGAGGACACCAAACGCAGGGTGGAACTGCTGGTGGAGCGGCTCGCCGTGGTCTGACACACCGTCGCGGCGGGCGGCCGGCGCCTCGCCTACCGGCCCCGCCCGCCCCGCCCCGGGCGTGCGGTGCCCATCGGTCACGTCCCGCTACGCGCCCCCGGGGCGCCCGGCTACCGGGCCCGGAGCGGGTGCTCGCCCGCCCACCAGGTGCCGGGGACCTCGGGGTCGCGGCTGGTCCAGTACTCCACGATCGCGCCGACGAACTCCTCGCGGGACAGCACGCCGTCGCCGTTGCTGTCCAGGTGGCGGAAGGCGGCGTCGGCCCGGTCGCGGCCGAGGCGGGGGAAGTGGCTGTGGTGGAAGGCGTAGAACTCCTCGGGGTCGACCGTCCCGTCGCCGTCGGCGTCGGCGATGGACAGGAAGACCTCGGCGAGCCGGCCGACCGTCGCGGCGGCGGCCCGCGGGTCGTCGGCCAGGGTCAGGGTGGAGGCGATGAAGTCGTCGCGGCCGATCTCGTCCGCGCCGCCGGCGTGGGGCTGGTGAAGGTCGCGCCAGATGGTGACGTAGGCGTCGATGATCGCCTGTTCGGCGGCGGAGCCGGGCTCGTGCCCGAGCGCGCGGGCGGAGGCCCGGCCGCACAGGACGTGGTCGTGTTCGGTGAGACGGCCGTCGCCATCGGCGTCGAGGTGGTCGAAGCCGAGGGCGATCTTCGTGGTCAGCAGGTCGTCGTTCACGGGAGCCTCTCTCCGGTGCCGGTGCCGGTGCCGGTGCCGGTGCCGGGGGCGGGGGCGGGCGGTCGTGATCAGCATCGCGCAGCCGGCCCGCGGATCGCCGCAGCGGCACGGGCCCGTGGCCCGGTCCGCGGCGGGTCTCCGGCCCGGTCCGCGGCGGCTTTCAGGCGGCCGGCGGCGGACGCATTCGGCAACCGGCCGGGCACGGAGGGGAGTTGAGTACGGGTGCGGATTGCGGGGCCGGGTGCGGGCGGGACAGGGTGTGGGGCGCAGACGCGTGTGCGACCCGAGAGGATCCTCTGCTGGTGAAGAAGCTGCTGAAGGACGTGGCCACGAGCCTCGTCCACCTCGTCGTCATGCTGGTGAACCCGGTCCTCAACGGTGTGCAGTCGCTGCGGGCGGTGCACTGGCCCACCGAGCGGCGCAAGCTGAAGCTGGTCGACTCGCGGGCGGCGCGGGCGGCCCGGGTGGCGGAGCGGGAGCGGATCCGGGGACTGGTCGAGGCGCTGGGGGCGGTGGAGGGTGTCGAGCACGTGCTGACCCAGGTCCTGGACCAGTCCACCCTCCCGTCCTCCTACGGCCTGGACCACCCCGGGGACACCCTGCTGGTCTGCCGGATCTACGCCCGCGCCTACTTCGTCGTCCGGGAGGACGTCCTCGATGTCCTGCGGCGGATCGAGGCGGCGGACGTGGTCCGGTGGCAGGCCCACGGCCAGGGGCCGGACCCGGCCGGCAGCCTCGACCACGCGCTGCGCTGGCACCGCAACGGCGGAATCGATGCCGACGGCCGGCGGATGCAGTCCCCCTGCCTGTCCAGCCCCGGCGCGACGCTGACCTGGGACCGGGACGGCATCCCCCACCGGGACCCGATCCCGGCGGGCCCGTACATCAACCGGCTCTACGTGTTCGAGCAGACGCCGGCGGACGTGGACGCGGCGCAGCTGCTGAGCGAGGTCCGCGCGGACGGGCGGGGCGTGGTCCTGGAGCTGGCGTTCGGTGCGAACCGGGTCGGCTACTGCCAGTACCACAAGGTGGCGCGCGGCGGCTTCCTGGGGCGCGGGCGGCTCTGAGCCGGGGGCCTCGGAGGACAGGGGCTCTTCGGACAGCGACCGGACAGCGACCGGGCGGCGCCCGGAGCGGCCGGGAAGGCCGTCCGGGCGCACCTCACCCGTTCAGCCGCGGCTCAGCACTGGGGGCGGCGGCCGTGGTTGGCCCCGCGCCTGGCCCTGGCCTTCTTCTTGCGGCGGCGCTTCGACGACATGGCCACTCCTCTCGCAACCGGGACACCCCCCCCGGGCTACCACCGTTCCACACCCGGGCGGGCCCGGCCCGTCGAGCGGCCCGGACCCGTCGGGCGGCGGCGTGCGGGACTCAGGCGCCGTCGCCCGCCAGGGCCGCCCGCCAGGCCGGGCTGTCCACGTAGTGGTTGTCGAAGCGCTCCGCCGAGGCGGCGATCGCGCCCGGGTCGCTCTCGCCGCGCATGACGCTGCCCAGCAGGCGCAGGTAGTCGAAGCGGTCCATGCCGGGGGTGAACACGCACAGCACGTCGGCCTCGGCGCCGGGGGCGGCGGCGAAGGCGTGCGGGGTGTGCGGGGGCACGGCGAGGAAGTCGCCCGCGCCCAGCACGGAGACCTCCTCGCCGACCAGCACCCGCAGCGAACCGCTGATCACGAAGAACAACTCCCAGGCCCGGGTGTGGAAGTGGGCGGGTGCTCCGGGGGCGCCGGCGGCGAAGGTGGAGCGGTAGACGGTGAAGCCGCCGTCCTCCGGGGCCGAGTCGGCCAGCAGGGTCATGGTGGAGCTCGGGTCGGTGCAGGTCTCGGCCTCGGCGCAGCGGGTCAGGACGGGGGCGGTGGTGTTCTTCGTCGTCGTCATGTGACCAGCCTATGGGTGGAAAGACCGTCGATCGGGTGGCAATCGGCGATCGTTTCCATGGGTCAATTCCCTCCTGCGACCGGCCCGTACCGTCCTGCCGGGGCGGTCGGGGCGGTCGGTCGGGGGCGGTCAGTCGGGGAGGTTGCCGTTGCCGCCCAGGTTCGCCACCATGCGGCGCAGCACGTTGATCGTGGTCACGAACTCGTCGGTGTCGATTCCCTGGTGGGCGCGTTCGCTGATCCTCAGGTTGCGTTCGCGGGCGCGCAGGCGGCCGGCCTCGCCCTCCTCGGTGAGGGTGAGGGCGCCGTCGGCGTCCTCGGTCAGCCAGCCGCGGGCGATCAGGTCGTCGTAGACGGTGTCGAAGGCGATGTCCTGGTCGTCGTAGGGGGTGAGCCGCTCGGTCAGGGTCGTGCGGGTCCATCCGCCGGGGCGGCCGGCCGCGTGGTTGAGCGTCCACCAGTGGGGCTGGGTGAGGCCTTCCACCGCCAGTTGTTCGCGCAGGCCCTCCACCACCAGGCGGCGGAAGACCTCGCCGGTCCATGCCCCGATGGGCTGGGCGGCGATGATGTGCGGTTCGTAGGTCTTGATCGTCATGTCCGGTGCTCCTTCGGCCGATCGACGATCGACTGATCGTCAGGACGCGACCGACCGTAGGACCTCAAGCCGACTTGAGGTCAAGGCGGATCGGCGGGCCGGATCCCCGGTGGTGGCCAACTCCCTTCTAGGCTGGCCGACATGAAGACCGCACCGGCGCTCGCCACCGCCCTCGCCCTGTCCGCGGCCACCGTGCTCACCGCAGCCGTCCCCGCCTCCTCCGCCTCCTCCGCGCCCTCGGCGCCCTTCGCCTCCTCCGCCTTCTCCGCCTTCTCCGCCTCCTCGGCCGGCGCCGATCAGCTGGAGCCCTACCGCCGCCAGCCACTCGCCTGGGCCGCGTGCCAGGAGCCGCAGTTGGCCGCCGCCGGCGCCGAATGCGCCTCCCTGACCGTGCCGTTGGACTACCGCGAGCCGCGGGGCCGCACCCTGTCCCTGGCCGTCTCCCGGATCAGGTCCGCGGACCCGGCCAAGCGCCGGGGCGTCCTGCAGACCAACCCCGGCGGCCCCGGCGATCGCGGGCTGGACATGCCGGTCGCGCTGCGGGAGCAGCTGGCCCCCGGGACGGCGGCGGCCTACGACATCGTCGGCATGGACCCGCGCGGGGTCGGCGCCGGCGGCCCGGACTGCGGCCTGACCCGCGGCACGTGGCTGCGCTCGGCCGGCACCGGCCGGGCGGGCTTCGAGCAGGCCTGGCGCCTGGCCAAGGCCGACGCGGACGCCTGCTGGAACAAGCACCCCGATCTGCTGCCCCACCTGACCACCCGCCACACCGCCCGGGACGTCGACGTGCTGCGCGCGGCGCTGGGCGAGCAGCGGACCTCCTTCTTCGGGCAGTCCTACGGCGCGATGCTGGGCGCGGTGTACGCGCAGCTGTTCCCGCAGCGCGTCGACCGGCTGGTGCTGGACAGCGCCCTGGACCCGGCGCGGTACGGCATGGGGGCGTTCCAGGACATGGCCGGCGCCAACGAGCGTGCCCTGGACGACTTCGCCGCCTGGGCCGCACCGCAGGACGGCGCCTACCACCTGGGCGCCACCCCGACGGCGGTGCGGGCCACCGTCGAGCAGTTGGCGCGCCGGGCCGAGGCGGCGCCGATCGCCGTCGACGGCTTCCGGCTCGACGGGGCCCTGCTGCCGGTGCTGCTCGCGGTCTGCCTGAGCGACGACCGCGACGGCGCCCTGTGCGCGGACGTGCTGCGGCAGTTGCTGGACGCCGCCGACGGCCGGCCGGTCCAGGCGGGCCCGGCCCTGCACCAGCTGCTGACCATGCTCCTCGCCCCGGGCCCGGAGGCCGGCGCCGGCCTGTCGTCCGCCCTCGGCATCCTGTGCGACGACGTGGCGATGCCGCGTTCGGCCCCCTGGTACCGCGACGCCGTCGAGCGCTCCCGCGCCGCCGAACCGCTCTTCGGCCCGGTCTACAACGCCCCCGTCCCGTGCGCCGCTTGGCGCAGCGCCCCGCTGGAGCCGCCCGTCGAGGTCCGCAACGCCGTCCCCGCCCTCCAGCTCCACGCCACCGGCGACACCCACGCGACCTACCAGGGCGCCCTGGCGCTGCACTCCCGCCTGCCCGGCTCCCGCCTGGTGACCGTCCCGGGCCGCGTCCACACCCTCTACCTCAACGCCTACAGCGCGTGCGCGAACGCGGCGGTGGACGCCTACTTGTCCTCGGGGGCGCTGCCGGCCGCGGACACCGTCTGCTGAGCCGATGCGTGTTGCACAGCGGTCCCCCTCGCCCGTTCCTGGAGTTCCGCGTGGGGCGGCTTCCGCCTGACCCTGCTGTCCCGGCCCCGCCGTCCGGCCGTCCCGCTCCTCGGCAGCCCGGCGGTCAGCGCCCTGACCACCGCCCTCGCCCTGCGCCGCTAACCGGCGCCCTCGCGCAGGAGCGCCTCGAAGGCCGTCACCGCCGGCGGCACCCGCTGCCCGCGCCTGGTCACCGTGTACACCTGCCGGACCGGGGTGTCGTCCGGGTGCAGGGGGACGAGGGCGATGCC
>NZ_JBIVVI010000065.1:0-15123 GCF_044757675.1 Kitasatospora sp. NPDC091257 | reverse complement strand
CTATCCGGGGCCCGGGCAGGTGATTAGGGGCCGGGCCCGGGAGCCGGTCGCGACGTCCGGGGCCGCGCGGGTCGGATCCGGGTGTCAACCGTTCGATCGCGGGAAGTTCCACCGGATGGATATCACCAGGTCGATCCGGGCGCGGCGGTGCGGGCCGGACACTGGTGGGACCTCGGAGAACGGAGACCAAGACCGTGCCAGCGATCGTCGTTTCGAACCTGCGGATGCAGTACGGCCAGAAGGTCGTCGTGGACGACATCTCGTTCGAGGTGCAGGAGGGGGAGATCTTCGGCATCCTCGGCCCCAACGGCGCCGGGAAGACCACGACGGTCGAGTGCATCGCCGGGCTGCGCAAGCCCGGCGGCGGGAGCATCTCGGTGCACGGCCTGGACCCCCAGCGCGACGCCGCCAAGCTGCACCGCATCCTGGGCATGCAGCTCCAGAAGAGCGAGATGCCGGACAAGCTGCGGGTCGCCGAGGCGATGGAGCTGTACGCCTCCTTCTACGACGACCACGCCGACTGGCGGGAGCTGCTCGCCGAGCTGAACCTGCTGGACAAGATGAACAGTCCGTTCGCCAGCCTCTCCGGCGGCCAGAAGCAGCGGCTGTCCATCGCGCTGGCGCTGGTCGGCAACCCGAAGGTGGCCGTGCTGGACGAGCTGACCACCGGTCTGGACCCGGCGGCCCGGCGGGACACCTGGGAGCTGATCGAGCAGGTCCGCGCCCGGGGCATCACCGTCGTCCTGGTCACCCACTTCATGGAGGAGGCCGAGCGGCTCTGCGACCGGCTGGCCCTGATCGACGGCGGCCGGATCGTCGCGCTGGACACCCCCGCCGGCCTGGTGGCCGGGGTGGGCGCCGAGCAGAAGGTGCGCTTCCGCCCGACCTCCCCGCTCGACGACCACATCCTGACCTCGCTCCCCGAGGTGACCTCGGTCCAGCGGCACGGCTCCCAGGTGGAGGTCACCGGCACGGGCAACCTGGTGTACGCCGTCACCTCGGCGCTCGCCCGCAACCAGATCGTCGCGGCCGACCTGCGCGCGGAGCTGGCCAGTCTGGAGGACGCGTTCCTCGCCCTGACCGGCCGCCGGTTCGACCACCCCTCCCACTGATCCCCGGCCCGTAGCCGACCCCCGACCCCTAGAAGGAGGCCCCCCGTGCGGGCGATGAACCGGCTCACGGCCGTGGAGTTCAAGCTCTTCCTGCGAGACCCCGCCGCGTACTTCTGGACGCTGCTCTTCCCGGTCGCCCTGGTGGTGATCATCGGCAGCATCCCGTCCTCCCGCGAGTTCAAGGCCGAGCTCGGCCAGCGCGCCATCGACTCCTACACGCCCGTCACCGTGGTGCTGGCCTTCGCGATGACCGGCCTGTTCATCACCCCGGGCTACCTGGTGGGCTACCGGGAGAAGGGCATCCTGCGCCGGCTGTCGACCACGCCGGTGGGCCCGGCCCGGGTGCTGATCGCCCAGTTGGTGGTCCAGATCACCGTGGCGATCGCCACCACCCTCCTGGTGCTCGCGACCGCGCGCCTGCTGTGGGACGTCAAGCTGCCGAGCAACCCGCTCGGCTTCGCGCTGACCTTCCTGCTCTCGGCCACCGCGGTGCTGTCCATCGGGCTGTTCGTCGCCTCGGTGCTCAAGACCACCAAGGCCGCCACCGGCGCGGGCAGCATGCTGTTCTTCCCGCTGATGTTCTTCGCGGGCCTGTACGTGCCCCGCGACCAGATGCCCGCCGCGGTCAACCGGATCGGTGACTTCACCCCGCTCGGCGCCTCCGTCCAGGCCTTCGGCGACGTGGCCAAGGGTCACCTGCCGGGCACCACGGCCCTGTTGGTCCTCGTCGGCTACACGGTGGTCTTCGGTGTCGCGGCCGCACGGCTCTTCCGCTGGGAGTAGGCCCGGGCCGGAGGTCCGCTCCGGGAGTAGGCCTAGGGTGGAGGTCCGCGGTCACGGGCGGTCGCGGCGGGGCGGGAGCCGGGGAAGCAGCGGGGGCCGAGGAGCAGCACCATGAAGAGCGCCGAACCGATCGACCTGCGTCGCTTCCTCACCCCGCTGCCCGTCGTGCTGCTGGGCGTGGCCACCGTGCTGTGCGTCGTGCAGCCGGAGGAGGGGGCGGCCACCGCCCGCGTCACGGTCTTCCCGCTGGTCGTGGTGACCGCCGCGTGGACGCTGGCGATGTACACCCTGCGGTCGCCGCAGTGGACGGGCCGCACCGGCCCGATGCTGACCTACGTGGCGGGCCAGCTGGTGCTGGCCGCACTGCTGATGACCCAGCACCCGATCTTCTTCGTGTTCGCCGTGATCGGGTTCGTCCAGGCCTACGACCTGCTCCCGCCGCAGTGGGCCTTCGTCAGCGTCGGCGCCACCTCGCTGATCATCAACCTGATCCCCGGCGGGGTGCCGGACAGCTCCCGGCGGATCGCCATCGCCGCCGCCTCGGTCTGCCTCCAGACCTGCCTGATCGGCCTGTTCGGCAACCTGTCGCACCGCTTCAACGAGCGCAGCGAGGAACGCTGCCGGCTGGTCACGGAGTTGAAGACGGTGATCGGCGAGAACAACGGCCTGCACGCCCAACTGCTGATCCAGGCCCGGGAGGCGGGCATCCAGGACGAACGCGAGCGGATGGCCCGGGAGATCCACGACACCATCGCCCAGGGACTGGCCGGCATCATCACCCAGCTCCAGGCCGCCGACCGGGCCCGACCGCAGCCCGAGCAGCGCGAGTGGCACCTCGAACAGGCCCGGGGGCTGGCCCGGGAGAGCCTCACCGCGGCCCGGCGCTCGGTGGCCGCGCTGCGGCCGGCGGAGCTGGAGGAGGCGCACCTGCCGAACGCGATCCGGGAGCTGGCCCAGCGCTGGTCGGCGCGTGCGGGCGTGCCGGCCTCGGTGGAGACCACCGGTGATCCCGTCCCGCTGCTGACGGAGATCGAGGTCGCCCTGTTCCGTGCCGCCCAGGAGACCCTGGCGAACACCGCGAAGCACGCCGCTGCCAGTAAGGTCAGACTGACCATTTCCTACCTGGAGGACACGGTCATGCTGGACGTTCACGACGACGGGGTCGGCTTCACCGTGACCGACCTCGACGGGCCGCCGCCCGCCGACGGCGACAGCGGGTACGGACTGGACGGCCTGCGCCGACGGCTCGACCGGGTGCTCGGGACACTGACCGTGGAGAGCACCCCGGGCTCGGGCACCGCGGTGAACGCGAGCGTGCCCGCGATCCGCCGGGGCGGCGGCGCATGAGCGAACAGCCCGCCCCCGTACGGCTGCTGATCGTCGACGACCACCCGATCGTCCGGGACGGCCTGCGCGGCGCGTTCGCCAACAGCCCGGAGTTCGAGGTCGTCGGCGAGGCCGGCAACGGCGCCGAGGCGCTCGACCGGGTCGCCGAACTGAAGCCCGACCTGGTGCTGATGGACCTGCGCATGCCGGTGATGGACGGCGTCACCGCGATCCACCGGCTCGGCGAGAGCGCGCCCGAGGTGCGGGTGCTGGTGCTGACCACCTTCGACACCGACAACGACGTGCTGCCCGCGATCGAGGCCGGCGCCACCGGCTACCTGCTGAAGGACGCGCCCACCGAGGAGCTGCTGCGCGCGGCCCGGGTCGCGGCCCGGGGCGACGCGATGCTCTCCCCCGCCATCACCAAACGGCTGATGGACCGGGTGCGCCGGCCCAGCCTCGGCGTGCTGAGCGCCCGTGAGCTGGAGGTGATGCGGCTGGTCGCCCACGGCTCCTCCAACAAGGAGGTCGCCGGCAAGCTGTTCATCACCGAGGCCAGCGTCAAGACGCACCTGCTGCGGATCTACGACAAGCTCGGGGTCCGCGACCGGGCGGGCGCGGTCGGCGAGGCGTTCCGGCGCGGTCTGGTGACCTGACCCGGAACGCCCCGCCGGCCCGCCGTCAGCTCCCCAGCTCGTCGTCGATCAGGGCGAAGATGTCCTCGGCCGTCGCGGACTCCAGGTCGCTGTCGTCGTGCTCCGGCTGCGGCCCGTCGGCGTCCCGCAGCCGGTCGAGCAGCTGCTCCAGCCTGGCGCGGGCCCCGGCCCGTTCCGCCCCGGCCAGCGCGACCAGATCGGCCTCCATTCCGGCCAGCCGGCCGAGCAGGTCCTCCACCGGGTCGGCCTGCGGCAGCAGGCTCTCCCGCAGGTGGCGGGCGAGCGCGGCCGGGGTCGGGTGGTCGAAGACCAGGGTGGGGGGCAGCCGCAGGCCGGTGGCGGTGTTCAGCCGGTTGCGCAGCTCGACCGAGGTCAGCGAGTCGAACCCGAGGTCCTTGAACGGCCGGTCGGCCGCGACGGCGTCCGTCGAGCCGTGTCCGAGGACCACCGCGGCGTTCCCGGTGACCAGGTCCAGCAGGGCCGCGTCGCGCTGGGCGTCTGCCATCACCGCCAGCCGCTCGGCCAGCGCCGGGCCGTCCGGGCGCCGGTTGTCGGCGGCCCGGCGGACCGGTTGGCCCACCAGCGCCCGCAGCAGCGCGGGCACCGGGTGGGCGGCGGCGCGCAGCACGCCCAGGTCGATGTCGACCGGCACCAGGTGGGAGCGGCCCGCGGTGCGCGCCCGGTCGAACAGGGCGAGCGCCCGGGCGGTGGACAGCGGCGCGCTGAGGCTGCCGGCCCGGGCCTGGTCGACCTTCCCGAGGTGGCCGGTGAGCCCGCTGGCCTGCTCCCACAGGCCCCAGGCCAGCGACTGGCCGGCCTGGCCGGAGGCCGTCCGCCGGGCGGCCAGGGCGTCCAGGAAGGCGTTCGCGGCCGCGTAGTTGGCCTGCCCGCCGGAGCCGAAGGTGCCCGACACCGAGGAGTACAGCACGAACATCGACAGGTCGAGGTGCGCCGTCAGCTCGTGCAGGTTGAGCGCCGCGTCCACCTTCGGGCGCAGCACCCGGGAGAGGCGCTCCGGCGTCAGGGTGCCGAACACCCCGTCGTCCAGCACGCCGGCGGCGTGCACCACGCCCGTCAGCGGACGGGCGAGGCCGTCCAGTACCTGGGCCAGGGCGGTGCGGTCGGCCGCGTCGCAGGCGACGACCTCCGCCCGGGCGCCCGACTCGCCCAGCTCGGCGAGGAGTTCCCGCACGTCCGGGCCGTCCGCGCCCCGGCGGCTCAGCAGGGTCAGGTGGCGCACGCCGTGCGTGGCCGCCAGGTGCCGGGCCAGCAGCCCGCCCAGTGTCCCGGTGCCACCGGTGATCAGCACCGTGCCCTCGGGGTCCGGCTCCACCGGCAGCGTCAGCACGTTCTTGCCGACGTGCCGGGCCTGGCTGACGTGCCGGAAGGCGCCGACCGCGTCCCGGACGTCCCAGGCGGTGATCGGCAGCATCCGCAGCGCACCGGCCTCGAACAGCTCGATCACCTCGTGCAGGATGCCGCCCATCCGGGCCGGTCCGGCGTCGCCGAGGTCGAAGGCCCGGTACCGGAGGCCGGCCGGCTGCCGGACGTCGGTCTTGCCCATCTCCAGGAAGCGCCCGCCCTCGGCCAGCAGCCGCAGCGAGGCGTCGGTGAACTCCCCGGCCAGCGAGTTCAGCACCAGGTCGACCCCGCGCCCGCCGGTCGCGGAGCGGAACCGCTCCTCGAAGGCGAGGTCGCGGGAGGAGGCGATGTGCGCCTCGTCCAGCCCCAGCTCCCGCAGCGTGCGCCACTTGCCCGGACTGGCGGTGCCGAACACCTCCAGGCCGAAGTGGCGGGCGAGTTGGACGGCCGCCATGCCGACGCCGCCGGCCGCGGCGTGCACCAGCACCGATTCGCCCCGCTGCGCGTCGGCCAGGTCGCGCAGCCCGTAGTAGGCGGTGGCGAACACCAGCGGTACGGAGGCGGCCTGGGCGAAGGACCAGCCCTGCGGGACGCGGGCCAGCAGCCGCCGGTCGGTGACGGCCCGGACGGCCGCGCCACCGGCGAAGAAGCCGAAGACCCGCTCGCCCGGGGCGAGGTCGGTCACTCCGGCGCCGACCTCCAGCACGACGCCGGCGGCCTCGGAGCCCATCGCGACCGTCCGGTCCGGGTACATGCCCAGACCGATCAGCACGTCCCGGAAGTTGACGCCCGCCGAGCGCACCGCGACCCGGACCTCGTCCGCGCCCAGCGGCGCGTCGGCGTCCGGCGCGGGCACCAGCGCCACGTCCTCCAGTCCGGCGCCCCGCCCCGCGAGGCCGAGCCGCCAGGCGCCCGCGGGCTCCGGCGGGGTCAGCCGGGCGACGGTGGCCTCCCGGACCAGTCGCGGCACCCTGATGTCGCCGCCGCGGACCGCGAGTTGGGGCTCCTCGCCGCCCACCAGCGCGGGCCAGCCGGCCCACGGGTCGGCCGCGCCGCCCTGCGGTTCGACGTCCACCAGCACGATCCGGTCCGGGTTCTCGGTCTGCGCGGAGCGGACCAGTCCCCACACGGCGGCGCCGGCCGGGTCGGCCTCGCCACCGGTGCCGGACCCGGCCGGGGTCGCCCCGCGGGTGAGCACCACCAGCCGGGAGTCGGCGAACCGCTCCTCGGCCAGCCAGGCCCGTACCTCGCCGAGCACCCGGGCGGTCGCCCCGTGCACGGCCTCGGCCCCGAGCGCACCGTCAACACCGGCGGCACCGGCGGAGACGGCCAGGACGGTCACCGACGGTACGGCCGCGCCCTGTTCCAGGGCGGCGACCAGGGCCGCCAGGTCGGTGTGGCGGCGGGCCGGCCCGCCCTCGGGGGCCGCCTCGCCGACCGCGGCCCACCCGGTCAGGTCCGGCTCGGCCGCACCGGCCGCCGGGGGCACCGGCCGCCAGTCCACCGCGAACAGCGCGTCCGGTCCGGCGTCGGCCGTGGCGCCGAGCGCCTCCGGGGACACCTCGCGCATCACCAGCGAACGCACGGTGGCCACCGGGCTTCCGGTGCCGTCGGCCAGCCGCAGCGCGACGCCCTCGGCGGTCCGGGTGATCCGCGCCCGCAGCACCGAGGCGCCCACCGCGTCCACCCGCACGCCGGTCCAGGCGAACGGCAGGGCGGTGCCCTCGACCTCGCTCCCGCCGGCGAAGCCGACGGCGTGCAGCGCCGCGTCCAGCAGCGCCGGGTGCAGGGCGAAGCCGGCGGCCTCGTCCGCCGCCTCCTCGGGCAGCGCGACCTCGGCGTAGACCGCGTCCTCGGCCCGCCAGGCGGCGCGCAGGCCGCGGAAGGCCGGTCCGTAGCCGTAGCCGCTGTCGGCCAGGGTGTCGTAGAAGCCGTCCAGCGGCACCGGCTCGGCGGCCGGCGGCGGCCAGGCCGCCAGTTCGAAGGGCTCGGCCGGTGCGGCCTCGGTCAGCAGGCCGGTGGCGTGGCAGGTCCAGGGCGTCCGGTCACCGGTGTCGGGCCGGGCGTGGATCTCCAGCCGGCAGTCGCCGCCGTCGCCGGGCGCGGTCACCCGGACCTGGACCTGGGCCTCGCCCCGTTCGGGGAGGGCGAGCGGGGACCGCACCACCAGTTCGTCCAGCACCGTACGGCCGACCTGCTCGCCGGCCCGCAGCGCGAGTTCGACCAGCGCGGTGCCGGGCACCACGGTCCGGCCCAGCACCACGTGGTCGGCCAGCCACGGGTGGCTCGCCGTGGACAGCCGTCCGGTCAGCACCGCGCCGCCGTCCCCGGCCAGAGCCAGGACGGCGCCCAGCAGCGGGTGCCCGGCGGGCAGTTGCCCGAGCGCCGCGACGTCGCCGGCCCCGGCGACCGGCCGGGGCCAGTAGCGCTCGCGCTGGAAGGCGTAGGTGGGCAGTTCCGCGTGCGGACCGGCCGGCAGCGCCGCCGCCCAGTCGACCTGGGCACCGGCCGTCCAGAGCCGGCCGAGGCCGTGCCAGAGCGTGTCCACCTGGTCCCGCCCGGCCCGCTGGAGCGGGGCGAGCACGGCGTCGGGGAGGGTCTGCTGGGCCAGCCCGCAGAGCACGCCGTCGGGGCCCAGCTCCAGGAGGCGGGTCACGCCGTGCTCGCCGAGGCGGGTGACGCCGTCGGCGAAGCGGACCGCCTCGCGGACCTGGCGCAGCCAGTAGTCGGGGGTGGTGAGCAGCCCGGGTTCGGCGAGCGTCCCGCTGACGTTGGACAGCAGCGGAATGCGCGGCTCGGCGAAGGTCAACTCCGCCAGGGCGGACGAGAATTCGGCGAGCATCGGCTCCATCAGCGCCGAGTGGAAGGCGTGCGAGACGGTCAGCCGGCGGATTCGCCGGCCCTCGGCCTTCCACCGCCCGGCCAGCTCCTCCACCGCCTCGACCGGCCCGGAGACCACCACCGAGGTCGGCCCGTTGACGGCCGCCACGTCCAGCCGCTCGCCGATCGCCTCGCGAACCTCGGCCTCGGTGGCCTCGACCGCCAGCATCGCCCCGCCGCTCGGCAGCGCGTCCATCAGCCGGCCGCGCGCCGCCACCAGCGCACAGGCGTCCGCCAGCGGGAACACCCCGGCGACGTGAGCGGCCGCCACCTCGCCGATCGAATGCCCGAGCAGGAAGTCGGGGACCACACCCCAGGATTCGAGCAGCCGGAACGACGCCACCTCGACCGCGAACAGCCCGGCCTGCGCCCACACCGTCCGGTCCAGGTCCTCGACGCCCTCGAACACCACGCCCTTCACCGGCCGGTCCAGCAGCAGGTCCAGCTCCGCGCAGACCGCGTCGAAGGCCGCCGCGAAGGCGGGGAACGCCTCGTACAACTCCCGGCCCATGCCGACCCGCTGCGCACCCTGGCCCGTGAACAGGAACGCCGTCCGCCCCTCGGCGACCGTACCGGTGACCACGCCCGCGCCGGGCTCCCCGGCGGCCAGCGCCGCCAGCTCCCGGTCCTGCTCGGCCCGGTCCGCGCCGGTCACCACCGCGCGGTGCGCCAGCGCCGTCCGCCCGGACAGGGCCCGGGCCACCTCGGCCGGTCCGTCCTCCGGGCGGTCCGTCAGGTGCTCGCCCAGCCGGGCGGCCTGGGCCCGCAGCGCCGCCGGGGTCTGCCCGGACAGCGGCCACGGCAGCGGACCGTGCGGCCGACGCCCGGCGGGCTCGGCCGGGGCGGGCTCGCCCTGTTCGATGATGACGTGGGCGTTGGTACCGCTCATGCCGAACGAGGAGACGGCGGTGCGGCGCGGCCGTTCGGCCCGCGGCCACGGCCGGGCCTCGGTCAGCAGTTCGACCGCCCCGGTGGACCAGTCGACGTGCGGGGTGGGCTCGTCCACGTGCAGGGTCGCCGGCAGCGTGCCGTACCGCATCGCCATGACCATCTTGATGATCCCGGCGATGCCGGCGGCGGCCTGGGTGTGGCCGATGTTGGACTTGATCGAGCCCAGCCAGAGCGGCTCCCCGTCCCGGCCCTGCCCGTAGGTGGCCAGCAGGGCCTTCGCCTCGATCGGGTCCCCGAGGCGGGTTCCGGTGCCGTGCGCCTCCACGGCGTCGACCTCGGCGGCCGACAGCCCGGCGTTGGCCAGCGCCTGCCGGATCACCCGCTCCTGCGACGGGCCGTTCGGGGCCGTCAGACCGTTCGACGCACCGTCCTGGTTGACCGCGCTGCCGCGCACGATGCCGAGCACCCGGTGGCCGTTGCGCCGGGCGTCGGACAGCCGCTCCAGCAGCAGGATCCCGACGCCCTCGCCCCAGCCGGTGCCGTCGGCCGCGGCGGCGAAGGCCTTGCACCGGCCGTCGGCGGCCAGGCCCAGCTGGCGGCTGAACTCCACGAAGGCCGACGGGGTCGCCATCACCGTGGCGCCGCCCGCGAGGGCCATGGTGCACTCGCCGCGGCGCAGCGCCTCGGCCGCCGAGTGCAGGGCGACCAGGGAGGAGGAGCAGGCGGTGTCCACCGTCATGGCCGGGCCCTCCAGCCCGAACACGTACGAGATCCGGCCGGAGAGCACGGCGGCCGCGGTGCCGGTGCCCCGGTGCCCCTCGCTGTCGGAGGGGCCGGAGAGCAGCGCCGCGTAGTCCTGGCCGTTGGTGCCGATGAACACGCCGGTGCGGCTGCCGCGCAGCGAGCGCGCGTCCACCCCGGCCCGTTCGAACGCCTCCCAGACGGTCTCCAGCAGCAGCCGCTGCTGGGGGTCCATGGCCAGCGCCTCGCGCGGCGAGATGGCGAACAGCGCCGGGTCGAAGTCGGCGACGCCGGACAGGAATCCGCCGGCCCAGGTGGCGTCCGCGCCCGCCTCGCCGGAGGGCACGCCGAGCGGCGGCCAGCCGCGGTCGCCGGGCAGCCCGGAGACCGCGTCCACCCGGTCGGCGACCAGCCGCCAGAGCTGTTCGGGGTTCTCGACCCCGCCGGGGTAGCGGCAGCTCATCGCGACGATCGCGATCGGCTCCTCCAGCGCGGTGGCCTCGGCCCGCACGGCCTCGGCCGCCACCGCGGTGCCGAGCAGCTCGCCACGCAGCTGGGCGGCCAGTTCGCGCGGCGTGGGGTGGTCGAAGACCAGGGTGGCGGAGAGCCGCAGCCCGGTCTCGGCGGCCAGGGCGTTGCGCAGTTCGAGCGCGGTGAGCGAGTCGAAGCCGAGGCCCTTGAACGGGACCTCCGGCGGGACGTCGCCCGCCTCGCGGTGGCCGAGCACGGCCGCCGCCAGCCGCCGGACCAGGTCGAGCAGGGTCCGTTCCTGCTCGGCGGGCGGCAGCGCGGCGAGCTTCCCGGCCAGCGGGGAGACGCCCTCGGCCGGCTCGGCGGCCGGGGCTTCCAGGGCCCGGAGCACCTCGGGCAGGTCCTCGATCAGCGGACGGCGGCGGCTGGCCGTGAACGCGGGGGCGAAGCGCTCCCAGCGGACGTCCGCCACCGCCACGCAGGCCTCGCCCCCAGCGACGGCCCGGTCGAGCGCCCCCACGGCGAGGGCCGGGTCCAGCAGGGCGAGCCCGCGGCGGCGCAGGAAGTCCTCCGACTCCCCCTGCACGGCCATGCCGGCCTCCGCCCACGGGCCCCAGGCGACGGCCAGCGCGGCCCGGCCGGCCGCCCGGCGCTGTTCGACCAGCGCCTCCAGGTAGGCGTTGGCGGCACCGTAGACGGCCTGGGCGCCGGAGCCCCAGGTGGCCGAGATCGAGGAGAAGACGACGAACAGCTCCAGGTCCAGCCCGGCGGTCAGCTCGTCCAGGTGCGCCGCGCCGTCGGCCTTCCCGCCGAGCACGGCGGTGATCTCCTCGGCGGCGGTGTCCATCAGCAAGGTCGCCTGGCCGACGCCGGCCGCGTGCACCACGCCGGTCAGCGGGAGCTCGGCCGGGATCGCGTCGAGCACCGCCGCCAGCGCCGCCCGGTCGGCGGCGTCGCAGGCGGCGACCGTCACCCGGGCACCCAGCCCGGTCAGCTCGGCCACCAGCGCGTCCACGCCCTCGGCCGCCGAACCGCGCCGACTGGTCAGCACGAGATGGGGAACGCCCCGACCGGCCAGCCAGCGCGCCACCTCCGCGCCCAGCGCCCCGGTGCCGCCGGTCACCAGCACCGTTCCCGAGGGGGTCCACGGCTCGGCCGGGACGTCCTCGGCGGCCGCCCGGACCAGTCGGCGGGAGTAGACCCCGGCGGAGCGCACGGCGACCTGGTCCAGGCCCTGGTCGCCGGTGAGCACCGAGGCCAGCCGGGCCGCGACCCGGCCGTCCACGGCGGCGGGGACGTCGACCAGCCCGCCCCAGCGGTCCGGGTGCTCCAGCGCGGCGACCCGCCCGGCACCCCACACCTGGGCCTGGAGCGGATCGCGCAGCGGGTCGGAGCCGCCCACCGACACCGCGCCGCTGGTGACGGTCCAGAGCGGCGCGCCGATCGCGGCGTCGCCGATCGCCTGGAGCAGGACCACCGAGGCGGTCAGCCCGTCCGGGCCGAGCGCGGTCAGCGACAGCACGCCCGCGTACTCGGCGGGCAGTTCCGCGAGCCGTCCGGCCAGCGCCGCCCGGCCCTCGGCCACCGGGTCGCAGCGGAACTCGACCAGCTCGGCCCCAGCGGCCCGCAGCGCCGCGGGCAGCCCGCCGGCCGGCCCGGCCGCTTCGCCCGCCCCGTCGGCCCCGGCAGCACCGTCGGCCCCGTCCGGCAGCACGACCAGCCACGTTCCGGTGAGCGCGCCCGCGCCGAGCCCGTCCGTGACCGGCTTCCAGGTGACGCGGTAGCGCCAGGAGTTGACGACGGCGTCGGCCCGACGACGGCGGCGCCAGGAGGACAGCACGGGCAGCAGCGGCTCCAGCTCGCCCGCCGACTCGACGGCGAGGGTGCTCGCCAGCTCTCCCAGGTCCGCTCGCTCGACCGCGTCCCAGAACCGGGCGTCCAGGGCGTCCACGGCGCCGTTGGCGGGCGCGGGGACGGGGCCCGGCTCGGGCCAGTACCGCTCGCGCTGGAAGGCGTACGTCGGCAGGTCGACCCGCCGGCCGCCGCCCAGCACGGCCCGCCAGTCCAGCGCCACGCCGGCCGTCCACAGCGCGCCGACGGTCTCCGCGACCGCCTCCGCGCCGGTCCGGTCCCGCCGCTGCATCGGAACGAACACCCCGTCGGTGACGGTCAGTTGGGCCATGCCGCAGAGCACGCCGTCCGGCCCCAGCTCGATGAACCTGCGGACGCCGTGCTCGCGCAGGCAGGCCACGCCGTCGGCGAACCGGACGGTCTCCCGGACATGGCGCACCCAGTAGTCCGGCGTGCCCAGGGTGTCGGCGTCCGCGAGGGCGCCGGTCAGGTTGGAGACGATCGCGATCCGCGGCGCCTCGAAGGTGATCGTCTCCAGCACCGCGCGGAAGTCCGCGAGCATCGGCTCCATCAGCGCCGAGTGGAAGGCGTGCGAGACCGCCAGCCGCGCGGTCCGGCGCCCCTCGGCCCGCCAGCGGGCGGCGAGTTCGTCGATCACGGCCGCGTCGCCGGAGACCACCAGGTCGGCGGGTCCGTTGACCGCGGCGACGTCGGCCCGGCCGGCCAGGACCTCGCGGACCTCCGCCTCCTCGGCCCGCACCGCGAGCATCGCGCCGCCGCTGGGCAGTGCCTGCATCAGCCGGGCCCGGGCCGCGACCAGCCGGCAGGCGTCCGCCAGCGAGAACACCCCGGCGCAGTGCGCCGCCGCGACCTCGCCGATCGAGTGGCCGAGCAGCAGGTTCGGCACCACGCCCCAGGATTCGAGCAGCCGGAAGGTGGCGACCTCGACCGCGAACAGAGCGGTCTGGGCGTAGCCGGTCAGGTTCAGGTCCACGCCGTCGGCCGCCACCTCGCGGACCGGCCGGTCCAGCGCCGGGTCCAGTTCGGCGCAGACCGCGTCGAAGGCGTCCGCGAACACCGGGAAGCGCGCGTACAGCTCCTCGGCCATACCCGCCCGCTGGGCCCCCTGGCCGGTGAACAGGAAGGCGGTGCCGCCGGGGACCGCGGTGGCGGCCGTCGTGCCGTCGAAGTCGGCCAGCCGGCCGAGGAGTTCCGTCCGGTCGTCGCCGACCAGCACCGCGCGGTGCTCCAGCGCGGCACGGGTGGTGGCGAGCGCGTGGCCGGTGTCGCGCGGGTCGGCGTCCGAGTCGGCGAGGAAGGTGCGCAGCCGCTGCGCCTGGGCCCGCAGGCCGTCCCGGGTGTGGGCGGAGAGCGGCAGCAGCGCGAGCGCGGGGGTCGGGGCCCGCTCGGCCTCGACGGCCGGGGGCTGCTCGATAATGACGTGGGCGTTGGTGCCGCTGATGCCGAAGGAGGAGACGGCGGCCCGGCGCGGCCGGTCCAGCTCGGGCCAGGACCGGGCCTCGGTGAGCAGTTCCACCGCGCCGCGCGACCAGTCCACCTGCGGGCTGGGCTCGTCCACGTGCAGGGTGGCGGGCATGATCCCGTGGCGCAGTGCCTGCACCATCTTGATCACGCCGGCCGCGCCCGCGGCGGCCTGGGTGTGGCCGATGTTGGACTTGATCGAGCCGAGCAGCAGCGGGCCGTCCTCCGGCCGTTCCTGGCCGTACGTGGCCAGCAGCGCCTGGACCTCGATCGGGTCGCCCAGCACCGTGCCGGTGCCGTGGCCCTCGACCAGGTCGACGTCCCGGGTGGACAGGCCCGCGTTGACCAGCGCCTGCCGGATCACCCGCTGCTGCGCGGGGCCGTTGGGCGCGGTGAGGCCGTTGGAGGCGCCGTCCTGGTTGACCGCGCTGCCCCGGATCACCGCGTGCACGCGGTGGCCCTCGCGCCGGGCGGTGGAGAGCCGCTCGACCAGCAGGAGGCCGACGCCCTCGCCCCAGCCCGTTCCGTCGGCGGCGCCCGCGTAGGAGCGGCAGCGTCCGGTCGAGGAGAGCCCGCCCTGGCGGTCGAACTCGCCGAAGGCCGCCGGGGAGACCATCACCGTGACGCCGCCGGCCAGGGCCTGCTCGCACTCGCCGCGCTGCACGGCCTGGACGGCCAGGTGCAGGGCGACCAGCGAGGAGGAGCAGGCGGTGTCGACGGTGACGGCGGGCCCTTCGAGGCCGAAGGTGTACGCGACCCGGCCGGAGATGACGCTGTTGGCGGTGCCGGACAGCAGGTGCCCCTCGGCGCCCGCCAGCCCGAGGCCGCCCGTGCCGTAGCCGGAGTTGGACGCTCCGGCGAACACGCCGATCTGCGCGCCCTGGACGGAGCGCGGGTCCAGCCCCGCCGATTCGAGGACCTCCCAGGCGGCCTCCAGCAGCAGCCGCTGCTGGGGGTCCATGGCCAGCGCCTCGCGCGGGGAGATGCCGAACAGCGCCGCGTCGAAGCCGGTCGCCCCGGCGACGAAGCCGCCCTGCCGGGCGTACGAGCCCTCGTCGTCGGCGAGGTCCCAGCCGCGGTCGGCGGGGAAGCCGGTGACGCCGTCCTCGCCCTCGGACACCAGCCGCCACAGGTCGTCGGGGGACTCCACCCCGCCGGGGTAGCGGCAGCTCATGCCGACGATCACGACCGGGTCGTCGTCGGCGGCATCCGCGGCGGCGACGGCGGCCGCGGCACGGATGGGCGCCGCCGGCGCGTCCGGCTCGTCGAACAGCTCGCCGAGCAGGTACGCGGCCAGGGCGGTCGGCGTCGGGTGGTCGAAGACCAGGGTGGCGGGCAGCCGGAGGCCGGTCTCCGCGTTCAGCAGGTTGCGCAGTTCGACGGCGGTCAGCGAGTCGAAGCCGAGGTCGCGGAAGACCTGCTCGGGGTCGACCGCCTCGGCGGTGCGGTGGCCCAGCACGGCGGCCGCGCGCTCCCGGACCAGGTCCACCAGCACCTGGTGGCGCTGACCTGCGGGCCCGGCGGTGAGCCGCTGCCGCAGCGCGGTGCCCAGCTCGAAGTCGGAGCCC